>DASYRL010000106.1:0-6405 GCA_036004445.1 bacterium | reverse complement strand
GTGCACGATGCGCTGCGCCCGCTGGGCATCCGCCATCTCGACTTTCCCTTCACGCCTGCCCGAGTCTGGCAGGCGATCCACCGATCTCCGCTTTGAAGACGCGCAGCGCCTCGATGTGTTGATCGATCGACGTCAGGTCCGACTGCATCGTGCTGATGCTGAAGTGCGTGCCGCCCAAGGCCTCCCATTCGCCGGCCGCCTGGCGCCAACGCTGCGGGCCGGCTGAATAGGCCACGCGGCGCTCCAGCTGGATCACAGACGGGTCGCGGCCGGCCCTGGCCGCGTACTCGCGCATCTGCTCGACCATGCCGGCGTAGCCGCCGGGGAACTGCGGATGCGTCGCCGTCGGTGAGCGCAGCCGCCCGCCGGGGATCCAGCCGTCGGCGAGCCGGGCTACGCGGCGCAGCACCGCGTCGCTTTCCCCGCCCATCCAGATGGGGATCGGCCGCTGCACCGGCAGCGGGTTGATCCCGGCCTCGACGATGCGGTGGAAGCGGCCGCGGAACGTGACGACCTTGTTGGTCCACAGCGCGCGCAGCACGCGGACCTGCTCCTCCATCCGCACTCCCCGCGTGCGCCAGTCCATCCCCAGCGCTTCGTACTCGACGTCGTTCCATCCGATGCCGACACCCAGGCGCAGCCGGCCCCGGCTGAGGATGTCGATCTCCGCGGCCTGTTTGGCGACCAGCACCGTCTGCCGCTGGGGGAGGATCAGGATTCCCGTCGCCAGTTCGATCCTCTGCGTCTGGCCGGCCAGGTACGCCAATAGGGTGACGATCTCGTGAAAGGGGTCCTCCACGGTGTACCCCTGCCACGCGTCGCTGCGCGGCACGGCCCCCATCACGTGGTCGTAGGCGAGGAGATGGTCGTAGCCCAATGCTTCGGCGGCCTGCGTGAATCCGGCAATCGCAGACGGATCGTTGCCGATTTCGGTTGTCGGGAAGACCACGCCGAGTCTCATTGCTAGAGTCCAAGCTCGTTGAGCACGATCCGGGCGATCACGGCGCCGAGCAGTCCGGTGAAGATGCCCGCGACAGTCCGCACGATGCTGTCGTCGAACGGCCACTCCTGGATCGCGGCGATGCGCCGCTCCAGCGCCTCCGCAGCGTCGAGTTTCTGCCGCTGGTCCATGAACGCCTGTAGCGACCCGGCCTGTTCCACCGGCACGAATGCGTCCGCGTAGAGGGTACGCGCCCAGGCCAGCAGCGCCAGTTTCTCGGCGACCTGCTTCTGGCGCAGCCGCACCAGCGAGACGAAGAACACGGCCATGCCGCCGAAGATGATCGCCAGGGTGATGACCGCGTCGGTGGGCGTATGGGTCGCGTAGATGACGACCGGACCCATCGCGGCGGCGAACAGAAGGAAGGCGGAGAAGGCCAGCGACCCCAGCGGGCGCAGTCCCAGGCTGCGGTCTTCGTAGTGGGGGGTCAGCTTCACGTCCGTCCGGCCGATCCGCTCGAGGCCCGCGAACAACGTGAAGTAGACCCACAGACCCGTCGCCGCCGGAAGGTACGCGATCAACAGCAGTACGGCTGCCTGCACCGACCCCACGCGCGGCAATCCCAAGACGTCGACGAGGATCTGCACGAGGAGGAGGATCACGGTGAGCACCAGCGGGCCGGCCGTGCTGCCGACCGCTTTGAACGGGTCCGGTTCGCCCTCGTTTTGGAGCAGGCGGGTCAGCAGCGGGCGCAGCTGCTGGAGGTCGTTGTGAATCTTCCGGACTCCCCACAGCGTGATGCAGTTGAGGTAGGCGAACACGACCGCCATGCCCCACAGCGGGAACTCCGGCGGCGGGGGCACGCCGATCCAGGCGATGAGCGCGAGTGGACCCGCCGCCGTCCACGCGATGATCCAGAGGGCAGTGGGTCCGGGAAGCCGCGAAAGGATGCGTTCGGTCAGCGGCGGCATCTGTTCCCGGTGCTTCTGTTTGCGAGAAGGGTGGTCCTGTTCCGGCGGCTAACTCTCTCCCAATCCCCGCACCCGACATACAAGGTGACGGCCGCGATCACGATTCTGCGACAGCAAGAGCGAGGCGCCACGCTCATCGAGGCGCTGGTGGCGATGACCGTCCTCGGGATCATCGCCACGGCCGTCTTTGGATTGTTCATCACCGGGCAGACGGCGGTGCGCTCGGCCCAGACCATGGAGCAGGCGTCGCTGCTCGCCCAGCAACGGTTGGAGCGGATCAAAGTCGACGCGACCTGCAACGTCATTCCGCGCTCTGAGACCCGCAGCCCGATCGGTGGTGAGAACGCTCCCGGGTACACCTGGGCGACGGAGGCCGTTGAGCAGGCCCCGGGGTTGCACTTCGTGACCGTAACGGTGTTCTGGCGGGATGCCGGACGGGACCGGCAGGTGGACCTCGCGACGTACATCCGCACTGAAGGCGGCACGCGGTGAGCCGCGCGCGACGCGTGCGCGGCGCGGGCGGGATGACCCTCGTGGAGATCCTTGTGGCAACCGCGGTGTCCTCGCTGGTGCTGCTCATCGCC
This sequence comes from bacterium, assembly GCA_036004445.1. Taxonomy (GTDB): domain Bacteria; phylum Sysuimicrobiota; class Sysuimicrobiia; order Sysuimicrobiales; family Kaftiobacteriaceae; genus DASXUC01. Next base: position 3,910 of record DASYRL010000106.1, on the reverse strand, counting down.
GCCGGTCTGTACGTGGCGTCGCTCAACATGGAGCGGCGTTCCAGAACGGCGCAGGAGCTCAGTGATGTCTCCATCGCCATGGAGAGCGTGACCGCGGAGCTGCGGCAAACGACCCGCCACCCCGGCAGTGTGATCGTGCGGGATGAGGATACCGAACAGGGCCGTCGACGGATTCTCGCCGTGCTTTCGACCCGCCGGACCGGCTGGACGTTCTTCATCTACGATCCTGCGCGCCGGGAACTTCGACGGGCCGAGTCTGCGTCTGAGTCACCGGTGCTGCCGCCCCCCGATGCCGGCCGCGTGCTGGCCAGAAATTTGACGACATTCGAGGTCGCCAGCGATGGCCGCCTGTTCACCGTCAGGATGGCGGGAGAGAAGAACGGCCAGCGGATCAGTCTGCAGACCCAGGTCTGGCCGAGGAACGAATGACGCGCTGGCGCCGCTACCTCGCGAACGAAGACGGCTCGCTTCTGCCGATGGCGCTGGGCGTCCTGCTCGTGACCGGGATGATTGCGGTGATGTTTACCGCCTATGTCGTCACCCGGCAGCAGCTGGCGGCGCATCGGTACCGCACGCTCGCCGGCCGCTACGTCGCCGAAGCCGGCGTCGAGCGCGCGCTGTGGGCGTTGCAGCGGGATCCCGGCGGGGGAGCGCGGCTGCGAGGGTTGTCGGAGGTGCTCGAAAGCGGCTCCCTGCAAGGAACGTTCACCGTCGACGCCGTGACCGATAACGGTGGAGGCCTGTTCGAAATCACCAGCAGCGCGGTGGTCCGCGGCGCTCGCCGGGCCATCCGCGCCACGGCGAAACTGTCTCCGCCGGTGCTGCGGTTCGCGATGTTCGGAAGCCGGCTGCTGCGATTCGAGGGAACGTCGCGCACATACGTGGTGCCCGGGGCATCGGTGTCGACGTGCGCGGACGTGGCCCGCCTCAGCTCGAACGGCGAGATCTGGCTGGTCAATGAAGGCGTGGCGATTAACGACTTCAACGGCACCGTACTGCCCCTGCGCGAGGGAAACCGCTCCGACCATGCCCTGCTTGGCAACGGCAGCGCTACCCCTGACGAGCCGACCGGGCAGATCGTCGTGCCGAAGGGCGCCTCGATCACCTTCGGCAGCACCCACTACCATCTCGAAGGCCCGTTTGAAATCCCCCGCCTGGCGGTGAGTGTCGGCGCTTCGATCGTCGACGGGACTGATCCCCAGGAACTCCCGGCCGTCGACACGGCGGCCCTGCGCGCACTGGCGGCCGCCAACGCGGCGAACGCCGGGCTCAACGAGAACGTCGGTCGGCGGTTCGGCCGGGCGGGCCTACGACTCAAACGCGACAGCAGCTATGGACGCGAGGAATTCGAGCTGATCGTCGCTTACCTGGCGGGCGCGCCCGCGCAGGCACTGACAGGGCCGGTGTTCGTGCGAGGGCCGGTCGTCATCCCCGAGAGCGCCGAGATACGCGTCCGCGACGGGTTTCTCGCGGCCGAAGGTAGCCTTCGGGTGGCCCCCGGTGCGCTGCTGGACGTTCGCCACTCGCCCCGGTCCAGACTGTTTCCCGGCGTGGTGACGATAGGTGAGACCGCTCCCCTGGTCGTGCAGCAGGGCGCCGTCCTCATCGCCGACGGGCTGGTCTATGCCGAGCGGATCTTCGATGCCGGGGAAGGCGCCGTGATCGACATCGTGGGGGCGCTCATTGGTGCCGACCCTCTGCTCAGTTTTCGGAACCACAGCGCCACAGTTGTAATCCGGTACGATCCCGCAGTGCTCGGGACGGTCGGCATCCGGCCGCCGGCGGGGGCGGGGACAATTGCACGGATCATCGCGTGGACTGAAGTGCGGTAATGAAGAGGTACGACACACTCAACGGAGGGGACATCGTGAACGCGTTGCTCAGATGGGCAAGGCCGGTCATCCCGGCGGTGATCATCGTGCTCTTCGTATGGACCACGGCATTGGCTGATCATTCCAACGTGACATTCTCACAAACGAACAACCAGGCCGGCGGCACGGCCATTCTCGGAACAGCCTCAGGAGGGTTTGGAGATCACCATTCCTCGGGCGTGTGGGGGACCGCGAGCGGGTTCGAGGGTCATGGTGTCCATGGCAAGGCAACCGGTTCAGCGACATTTGGCGTGTACGGTGAGCTTGTCGGTAGCGCGGGTGCAGGCGTGCTCGGCAGCGCGTCCTGGCCCTCGGGTTTCGTTGTTGGCGTAGAGGGGCGTACGCAATCAACTTCCGGGGTTGGGGTCCGCGGCAACGCCATGGCCGCTACGGGCTCGACGGTGGGGGTGGATGGGAGCACGCAATCCTCCAGCGGCCAGGGAGTTCATGGGTATGCCGTGTCTGCTTCCGGTACGACCCTTGGCGTGCTTGGGGAGGCGGAATCAACCGCAGGGACGGGGGTGTCGGGGGTGGCCAAGGCGCTGACGGGTATCACCAACGGTGTCTTCGGTCGTGCCGTCTCGACCGGCGGGCGGGGTGTCCTCGGTTATGCCCCGGCGACCACTGGCGTGACCTACGGAGTATACGGCCAGGCGGACTCCAACAGCGGCCGCGGTGTGTACGGCCGCGCCATCTCCGCGACCGGGACCAGTATCGGCGTCGAGGGGGGCAGTCTCTCCACTTCGGGCTGGGCGATCTACGGGCTTGCCAGTGCCGCAACCGGAACAACGTATGGAGTGTACGGACGAACTCTCTCGACAAGCGGAAGGGCGATCTATGGCTATTCCTCCGCGTCGACCGGATCGACAATCGGCGTCCTCGCCAGAGCAAACTCCACATCCGGTGTTGCCCTCAGCGCGCTGGCCGCGGCGACCACTGGAGTGACCTACGGCGTCTGGGGCCAGGCGAACTCCAGCAACGGCAAGGGTGTCTATGGATATGCGGGGGCGAGCAGCGGGAGCACGCTCGGCGTGTATGGAGAAGCGCTGTCTACGGCGGGGACGGGAGTCTACGGTCGGGCCGCCGCGAGTACCGGAACGACGTTTGGGGTGATCGGGCGATCGTACTCCACGTCCGGACGCGGTGTGTTTGGGACCGCCGTGGCCAGCACCGGGACGACGTACGGCGTGTACGGCAGCGCGAGCTCTCCGGACGGCACCGGCATCTACGGGATCGGAGTCAACGGCGCCAAAGCGGGTTTCTTCAACGGCCGTGTCGATATCAACTGCGCGTCCGCGGACTGCTTGTACGTCAACGGGGGCGCGGTCGCCGATCTCGCGGAGGACATGCCCATCGTGGGCCGCATCAGCCCGGGTGACGTCGTCGTGCTGGCAAGCAATCGCGACGGGATCGTCCGTGCCAGCCGTCCGTACGACACCATGGTCGCCGGGATCATCTCGGGGACTGCACGCATCCGGTTCGGCGTGCGCCACCGCGGCCCCGTCGCGCCGGTGGGGATGGTGGGTGTGGTCCGGGCGAAAGCCTCCGCGGTGAACGGCGCCATCCGGCGCGGAGATCTACTGACCACGTCGGCAATCCCGGGGCACCTGATGCGCTGCACAACTCCGGCGCGGTGCGTCGGCGCAATCGTCGGCAAGGCGATGCAGCCGCTGGCAAAGGGTAACGGGCAAATTCTGGTGTTGCTCTGGCGCCAGTAAGGCATTACTGAATCGCACACACGAACGAACGAGCCCGCGAGGGCTCGTTTCGTTTCCGTCGAACCCCTAGGGCCATCTCAGCGAGGCGGGGGTAGCGTCATGCATCCATGGAGTCGGTGGACGAGACCAATCCTTCCGGCACTGATCATCGTGCTGTTCGTGTGGACGACGGCGCTGGCCGATCATGCCAACATCACATTCTCCCAGACGAACGCCAACAATGGAGGAACCGCGATACAGGGCGTGGCGACAGGCGGCAACGACGGCACCCATGCCGGTGTCGGCGTGGTCGGCAAGTCGTCGGCCGGCACCGGGATCGGC
>DASYRL010000105.1:0-13984 GCA_036004445.1 bacterium | reverse complement strand
GATGACGGCGCTGACGCGCCTGACGGTCGGAGAGATCCGCGAGATTCCAGAGACGTTCGCACTGTACCTCGATGCCGCGGAGGAAGTCGCGGCGGTGGGGAGGGCGAGCGGCGTGACGATTCCGGATGGGCAGCGGGAACGCGTGCGCAGCCTTGCGCTGTCGCTGGACCCGGGCAGCCGCTCGTCGCTCTATCACGATCTGACCCACGGACGGCGCATGGAACTCGACGCCCTGCCCGGCAACGTCGTGCGGCTCGGGGAGAAATATGGCGTTCCGACGCCGGTGTGCCGGGCGATCTACGCGGCCCTCAAACCCTACGACACGGCCGCGCAAGCGAGACGATAGGCACACAGCTCGTAGCAACGGCGGAGGGCCGCTCCGTGCTCATTGTCAGGATACTGGGGCGTGGGTGTCCTCATGGGCCCCTCCGCCCGGTGTGGATCCTCCCATTACGGACACCCCCGCCCCCTTGTGAATCAGAACGTGAGGCGAGGGCCCTCCACCAGCCCACATCCGGACGAGTTCCGTGCTTCGCAGGACGGGATGGATGAACGGGCGGCGGCGAGTGGGGCGGCCACCGCGCGGAGATGGGAGGGCGGCAACCATATCGCAGGCCGTGAAGCACGGGATCGTCGCAGTCAGGTAGCGAGGGAGCGGTACAGGCCCGTAGTGAAAATCCCGTCGCAGATTGGCAGGCGAGCGCGGGAGGGAACGGGAGGCCTGCAGCGTCAATCGGAGCCGCCCGACTCGCAGCGCGGTGGCCGCCCCGCCGCATCCAGCCGCCACGTGAGAGAAAGGAAGCAGATAGTTCGCTAGGGCCTCGTAGCCACCAAGACCGCCGCCGGGGAGTCGATCGTGAACGGCTGACCGTCGAGGGTTCCGTACACCGCATCAAACCGCAGCCCGGCGCGTTCGAACAGCTCCCGCAGCTCCACCACTGTGTACGCGCGAATGGAATGCGTCCACGACTCGCGGCGGCCATCGGGGAAGAAGACGTAGTTGGTCCAGTTCAGCCGGCCGTGAACGTGATCGAACTCCCACTCCTCGACTTCGAAGATCTCGCCGGTGCGCTCCACCAGCCAGCGCTCGAATCCGCGGATCTCATGCTCTCGATTCCAGAAGTCCATCAGGAACCGCCCGCCCGGACGCAGGGCGCGGGCCACGCCGCGGAGCACGGCGAGGTGCTCCTCGTCGGTCTGAAAGTATCCGAACGAGAGAAACATGTTGATCGCCGCGTCGAACTCTCCCTCGAACGCCATGGCCCGGGAATCGCCCTGCCGCCAGTCCACCCGGACCGCGGCGGCGGCGGCCTTCTCACGGGCGCGCTGCAGCTGGATGTCGGAGAGATCGAGCCCCGTCACCGCGTATCCCCGCCGCGCCAGTTCGATGCTGTGGCGGCCATAGCCACAGGCGACATCGAGGATGCCGGACGGTGGCGAGACCCCCAGCAGCAACAGCAGCTGGGCCACCTGGGTCTTGGCCAGTTCAGTGTCCTGCGTCTCATAGAGCTCGAAGTACAGAGGCGTGTTGAAGATCCGCTGCCACCATTCCATCTACGTGACAAACGTTGGGCGATCTTGGAGGAGGGGCGGCGTCGGTACGATCAGGGTGCCGTCCATCACGGACTCGACAAGCGAGGCCTCATCGAACCACGACTTCGGTGGTGTATGCCCCCAAAAGGTCGCCCGGCGTGGGTCGTTGATCGTCCACCGGATCGGTTTCCAGTCAGGGTCGGCGATCAGGTAGTCACTGGCGTACAGCTCGATGCGGTTGTGGTCTGGATCGCGCAGGTAGACGAACAGCGCGTTCGACAGCCCGTGCCGGCCGGGTCCCCGCTCGATGGCGTCCTGGTGTCCCGCCGCGGCGAGGATGTCACAGGCCCGCAGCACGGACAGCGCATCGGGCACCCAGAATCCGGCGTGATGGACGCGGGGCCCGATGCCGGTCATCAGCGCAATGTCGTGGACGTTCTGCTTACGGTGCAGCCAGACCGCCCACAGCCGCGGTGGCTCGTCTTCGGTGTCCGTGTACTCGGAGCACCAGAACCCCCACTCGCGCACGTACCAGGCATTGGCGGAGCGGACGTCGGCGACCTGACAGTTGACGTGATCGATGCGCATGACGTGCGGGCCGCGGTAGAGGTCGAAGCGCTGCAGGCGGCGTTCGACCTGCTCCATGTCGTGGTAGAACTCCACGGGCAGCCCGCTGGGATCCTGGATCCGGACCGCCCGCCCCTGCCCCCGCTCGGCGCCCGCGTCAACCCATCGCACCGGGCGGCCGGCGGCCGCGGCGTGGGCGGCCAGGCGCTCGAGATCGTCGGGTGAGCCGACGCGAAACGCAAAGTGCGAGACGCCCGCTTCGCTCGCCTTGCGGAGCACGAACCCATGATGTTCCCGCTCCTCGAGGCCTCGCAGATACAGACAGGTGGCGTCGCGATCGGATTCCACGAACCCGAGCAGGTCGACGTAGAACGCGCGGGCCGCTCCAAGATCGCGCACGCGATACTCGACGTGACCCAACCGCAGGATGGTCGCGTCCATCGATCAGGACGCCGGAGTGCCCGAGGGCCGTTCGGCGGGGCGCTCCTGCTGCAGGAACGCCCGGACGCGGTCCGTCAGCGCGGTGCGATCGTACGCGGCGAACGTCGCCATCTGCATGCGTATGGGATCGCCGAAGAAGAAGCGCTCGTACAGCACCTGGCGCGATCCGAACGACGACAGCGCGGCATCCCAGGCCAGCCTGAAGACCTGGATGCGATCGGTCGCATTCGCCCGCGCGGCCTGATAGTACTGGTCGATGACGGACCCCATCGGCCCGTCGAGATCGGCTTTCGTCGGCCGGCCCATCAGCCCGCTGGCCCCGAGGAGCTGGATGGATTCGATCATCTTCGGATACATCCAGGTGAACGTGTTGCGGGCGGCGTCCAGCGGCGGCCAGGTCGGGGCCATCACTCCCCAGCGGTCCACCGCCGCGTCGGCTTCGCTGGCCCGCGCGAACGCCTTCATCGCCTCGAGGAAGTAGATCATCTCGGCGATCTTGGCCTGCACGTGCTGGAATTGTTCGATGGCGATCGCGTCGATCATCAGCGACGCCACACCGATGAGGAATTCGGTCTTGGCGATGTTCTTGGTGACGACCTGGTGCGCCATGTGCGCGACGGCGCCGGTCGCGGAGAACGCCTTGTTGCACAGCTCCACGTCCCGCAGCAGGAAGATCCGCTCCCAGGGAACCAGGACGTCGTCGAAGATGACGACGGCGTCCATCTCCTCGAAGCGCGAGCTCAGCGGGTAGTCAAACCGTGACCCACCGGGATCGAACGTTTCCCGGCAGATGAACTTCAGCCCCCGCTGGCTGCACGGGATGGCGCACGCGTACGCGTACGGCCGGTCCTCCTCCTTGCCCTTCAGCAGCGTCGACGGAAAGACCAGGATCTCGTCGGCGATCGGCAGCGTGGCCAGCATGCGGGCGCCGCGGAGCACGATGCCGGCATCGGTCTCGCGGATGATGCCGGCGGCGAGGAACGGATCGGGCTGCGCCGAAGGGCCGGCGGAACGGTTCGCCTGCGGGTTGATCAGCGTATGGGTCAGGCACAGGTCGCCCTCGCTGACGTGCCGGTAGTACTCGCGGATGTGCGCGGCGAACCCGGGATCGTTCTGCGCGCAGTAGTCGGCCGCGGCCGCGAACGCCATCACGGCCCGGTTGAGATAATCGGGCGACCGGCCCATCATCCCACCCGAATAGTCCGCCCACGTCTTCATCATCCTCCGGACAGAGACGAGATCGTCCTGCGAGTGCGGCGTCAGAAACGACCGACCGACCCGGGAGCCGGTGTCCGGAGCCACGTACGTCATCTCGTCCGTCCGGCCCGGCTCGTGCTGCAAATCGTACAGCGCCGCGACGCTTCGCACGACGTTGCGGAACGCCGGATGTCCGGTGACGTCGGCGACCCGTTCGCCGCCGATCCACACCTCGCGCGGCTGCGCCCGGAGCCCGTCGATAAACTGCTGGCCGGTTCGTGCGGGCATCTCTCCCCCCGTCGTACGTGTCTATCGGGTCACGCCGGCAATCTCGCCGCGCTCGGCAGCAACCCGTACGTCCTCATCACTTCCTTCAGTCTCTCGGTGTGCGCGTCGGACATCGGAGCGAGCGGCAGCCGGACGCCGGGGCTGATCTTCCCCATCAGCCCCAAGGCGGTTTTCACCGGCACCGGGTTCGTCTCGATGAACAGCGCGTCGTTCATCGGCAGCAGGGCGTAGTGCAGCTCGCGCGCGTCGTCCCACGCGCCGGCGGCGCAGAGATCGTAGAGGCGCGCCACCTCGCGCGGCAGCACGTTGCCCGTGGCGCTGACGTGTCCCGCCCCCCCGATCGCGAGCATCGGGAAGCACAGCAGCTCGATCCCCGAGTACACCAGGAACGACCGGCCGCAGAGATGCAGCACGCGGTTCACGTGCTCGAAGTCCTTGTTGGCCTCTTTCACCCCGATCACGTTGCGGCAGTCGCGGGCCAGAGCCGCGATCGTCTCGGGTTCCAGGTTCACCGCCGTGCGGCCGGGGATATTGTACAGCACGATCGGGATGTCCACGGCGTCGGCCACCGTCCGGAAGTACCGGTACAGCCCGTCCTGGGTCGGACGCGTGTAGTACGGCACGACGACCAGCGCCGCGTCGGCGCCGATCTCCCGGGCGCGGCGGGTCAGCTCGAGGGTGTCGGTATGGTTGTTGCTGCCGGTGCCGGCGATTACCGGAACCCGCTTCCGGGCAGTCCGCACCGCCAGGGCGATGAGGTGCTCGCGCTCGTCGCTCGACAGCGCGGCGGGCTCCCCGGTCGTCCCGCCGACGACGAGGCCATGGCTGCCGCTGTCGATCTGCCACTCGATGAGGTCGACAAAGCGGCGATCGTCGACGGCGTCCCCGTCGAACGGCGTGACCAGCGGGACGAGCGAGCCTCTCATCGCTCACGCTCCGCGTGCGGGGCCGTCCGCTCCTGCAGCGCACGGATCCGGCCCGCCAGCCGCTCGCGCGGAACGAGCAGCTGGACCTGGGTGCCTTCGCCGATCTTCTCATGCTCGTTGTAGGCATCGACGGCGCAGATGATCCGCCGCCCGTCGACGCGCAGCAGCCGCGCCCGCAGGGTGACCTGCTCGCCCGCGGCCGTCGCCGCGAGGTGGGTGACGCTGATGCTGTGGCCGACGGCGTCTTCATCGGGGAGCAAGTACGGCAGGATGATCTTGCGGCAGGCCAGCTCCATGTGGCGCACCATCGACCAGGTGGCGTACAGCGGGTGCACGGGACCGAGTTCTTCAAACGTCGCCAGCATCTCGGCCGTGACGGTGACCGTCACCGATGCTTCTGCGCCGGGGCTGAGGCCTTCCCTCACACCCTACAGCGTTCGCGTACGTTCAGGAGTCACCCTTTCCCGATGCCGCACGGCGGCGAGGACTGCGCCGCCGCAACAAGAATGACTGGGAAGGAGCGACGACACATGGGCACCGTGACCTTCCTGTTCACGGACGTGGAAGGATCCACCGACCTGGTCCGTGCTCTGGGCGACGAGACCTACTCGACGCTCCTGGCCATCCACCGGCGGCTGCTGCGGGACGCCTTCAGGACGCACCACGGGCACGAGATCGACACGCAGGGCGACGCGTTCTTCGTGGCGTTTGCCGACGCGGCCGACGCGATTGCGGCCGCCGTCTCCATCCAGCAGGCGGTGCATCGTGAGACCTGGCCCGGCGACGCCCCGGTGCGCGTGCGGATGGGCGTTCACACCGGGGACGCGGTGAGCACGGGAACCGGATACGTCGGGATGGACGTCCATCGCGCGGCCCGTATTTCCGCGGCGGGATACGGCGGACAGATCCTGCTGTCCCAGACCACCCGGGATGCCGTCGCCAACCGGCTGCCGCCCCAGGTGACGCTGCGGCTGCTGGGCCGGTACCGCCTGAAAGACCTGCAGGTGCCGGAGGCGCTCTACCAACTCGTGCACCCGGACCTGCCGGTGGCATTCGCCCCGCCACGCTCGCTCGATGCAATTCCCAACAACCTGCCCGTACAGCTGACGAGTTTCATCGGCCGTGATCGCGAGATTGCCGACGTCCAGCGGCTCTTCTCGAACACGCGCCTGCTGACGCTGACCGGCCCCGGCGGCTGTGGCAAGACGCGCCTGGCGATCCAGGCCGCGGCGGAACTGCTCGATGAGTTCGCCGATGGAGTGTGGCTCGTCGAGCTGGCCGCGCTGACCGATCCCGGGCTCGTCACGCAGGCAACCGCGAGCGTGCTCGGCATCCGCGAGGAGCCCGGGCGGCCGCTGGCCGCGTTGCTGGCTGATACGGTACGCTCCAGGCGACTGCTGTTGATCCTGGACAACTGCGAGCATCTCATCGATGCCTCGGCACGCCTGGCTGAGTCGCTGCTGCTGGCCGGCCCAGGGCTGAAAGTCCTCACGACGGGCCGCGAGCCGCTGGGGATCGCCGGCGAGATGATCTACCGGGTCCCGTCGCTGACGGTGCCTGGCGTCTCGTCGCGGGTGACGCGTCCCGATCTGAACAAGACCGAGGCGACCCGGCTGTTCATCGAACGCGCCGCGTTCGCGCGGCCGGATCTGCGCCTGACCGACGCGGATGCGCCCGCCGTGGCGCGGATCTGCATGGCGCTCGACGGCATCCCACTGGCGATCGAGATGGCGGCCGCACGGCTGAACACGTTGAGCGTCGCCCAGATTGCCCAGCGGATCAGCGATCGGTTCGGGCTGCTGACCGGGGGAAGCCGCACGGCGCTGCCGCGCCAGCAGACCCTCCAGGCCATGCTGGATTGGAGCTACGAGCTGCTGACCGACGCGGAGCGGGCGGTGCTGCGGGCCCTCAGCGTGTTTCCCGCCGGCTTCACGCTGGAGGCCGCCGAAGACGTCGGTGCGGGACCGCGAACCCGGCGCGACCACGTCCTGCATCTCGTCGGACAACTCGTCGACAAATCCATGCTGGTCGCAGACACGCACGCGGACGACGCGCGGTACCGGATGCTGCAGATCGTGCGTCAGTACGGCCTGGAACGCCTCGTCCAGGCGGGAGAAGCGGGCGAGGTTCGCGCCCGGCAGTTGGCGTGGTGCCTGCGCCTCGTCGCGTCACTGAACATCGCCGTCCGCCCGGACCACGAATGGGTCAGGCGGCTGGACGTCGAGCACGACAACCTGCGGACCGGACTCGCCTGGGGGCTCGAGGGTGGAAACGTACTCTCCGTGCTTCGACTCGCCTCGTCGCTCGCGCCGTTTTGGCTGGTGCGAGGTTACTGGAGCGAGGGACGTCGCTGGCTGGAAGCCGCGCTGACGGCCGGCCTCAACGTCGACCCGGACGTTCAGGCGCGGGGGTTGCTGGGTCTCGCGCGGATCGCCGAATATCAAGGCGACTACAGCGAGGCGAAGACGTTCAGCGAGGCCGGCTTGGCCTTGCAGCAGCACCTCGGCGACAGCCGGGAGGTCGCCGGCGCCCTGCGGACGCTGGGCAACATTGCGTATGCTCGCAGCGACTACTCTGCGGCGCGCACGCTGTACGAAGAGAGTCTCACCTATGGGCGCGCCGCGGGCGACCCGCGGGTCATTGCCGCGTCACTGATCAATCTTGCCATCGTCGCCGATCACCAAGCCGACTATGCTCGGGCGGCCGCCCTGTGCCGCGAGAGTCTCGATTTGTTCAGATCGGTCGACGACCGCCGCGGGACGGCGTTCGCCCTCCACGTGCTCGGCTTGGTGGCGATCGACCAGGGGAATCACGACGGTGCCGCGCCGATGTTCGAAGAAAGCCTGCAGCTCCGGCGCGACCTCGGCGACCAGCGAGGGATCAGCGGGTCGCTGCACAGTCTCGGGGTCGTCGCGCGTGCGCATGGCGACTTGACCCGCGCCCAGGCCCTCCACGAAGAAAGTCTCGATCTTCGGCGGACCCTCGGCGACAAGCAGGGCGTGGGAGCGTCGCTCGGCAGCCTGGCGGTCATCGCGCGCGACCGGGGGGATCTCGACGGCGCGCGCGCGCTGTGGCAGGAAAGCCTGACCCTGCGTCAATCGATCGGGGATCAGGCCGGGATCGCCGAGTGTCTAGAGCACCTGGCCGCCATCGCGTCGAACCCGACCGACGCGGTCCACCTGTTCGGGGCGGCGGCGGCGGTGCGCGAAACGATCGTCGCCCCCGGCTCCCTCGGGGACCAGGAGACGGTGCGGCGAGAGATCGAACGGCTCCGTGCTCGCCTCGACGACGACGCCTTCGACGCTGCCTGGCGGGAAGGGCGGCGGATGCCGCAGAACCAGGCGATCGGTCTCGCGCTGGCAACATCGGGCGAGGCTCCTTAGAACTCGTAGGCCTCGACGTGAGAGTAGCTGCCCTCGATGTATTCGAGCACGCCATTCAGCGCCGTGCGGTCCCCGGCATGGATTTCGGCCACTCCGGTGAACGGCCGGGGCTTTTCCCCCTCGAGCCCATGGATCTGTGACTTCACGGCACCGACCCACGCAACGAACTTCTCGCGTCTGAGCCGCTCTACGCTGACCTCGACGGCATCATGAAAGACGATCAAGACCAGAGCCCGCACTTCACTTCCGGTCTGCTCTGTCTGCGCCATCTCCCCGCCCCCCAGTCGGTTTGCGGCGAGACTTCCGTAGAACTGATGGTGTTCCTGCCCTAACGTCGGTATCCTGACCACATGGAAGCGGGGGCCCGCGATGGCATCGGCATCGTCGGCGGATCCGTGGTCGACGTCCGGGCCGGGAAGCAATTCCGGACGGCGGTCGCGGTCCACGGGGACCGGATCACCGCGATCGGACCAGACGACGAGATCGCCGACCGCACGGCCCGCACCCTTGATGCTCGCGGCCGCGTGATCGTCCCCGGATACATCGAGCCGCACACGCATTCCATCCTCGCGAACCCGGCCGAAATGGCGTACGCGATCGGCGCCCACGGCACGACGACCGCCGTCGTCGATGGCCTGCCGTTGATGATGACGGTTCCGCCGGACGGCCTTCCCGGCGTGCTGGAGCTGCTCAGCCATCTTCCGGTGACGCTGCGATGGCTGATCCGGCTGCACCCCCAGTCGTTCGCAGATGAAGACGCGTTCGCGCTGCCGGTGCTCCGCGCGCTGTGGCGGCAGCCGTTTGCCGCCGCGGTGGGGGAAGTGACGCGCTGGCCGGACGTGCTGGCCGGGGATGCCGATCTGCTGGCCAAGATCGCGGCCGCGCGGGAGGATGGGCGGCGCGTCGAAGGCCACGCCCCGGGCGCATCACTCGACCGTCTGGCGGGCCTCGCCGCCGCGGGATTCACGTCATGCCACGAAGCGATCACGGCGGCGGAGGTCACAAACCGGCTGTCGGCGGGACTCTTCGTGATGCTGCGCGACAGCTCGTTCCGCCCCGATCTCCCGGAACTGCTCAAGGGGATTCCCGCCGGCGCCATCGCTTCGGGTCGCGTGATGCTGACCGTGGACGGACCGTCGCCGTTCTTCCTCGCCGACCATGGATATCAGGACCGTCTGCTCACGGTGGCCCTGGATGCCGGGATCGATCCGATGGATGCCCTGCGCATGGTCACGGTCAATCCCGCGGATTACTTCGGGTTCTCCGATCGCGGGGAAATTGCGGTCGGCCGGCGGGCCGATCTCGTCGTGCTCAACGATCTCGCGGATCCCCGTCCGTCCCTGGTGATGGCCGGCGGCGAGATCATCGCCGAGGGCGGTCGGCGCGTCCCTCCCCCGCCGCTCCCCTGGGCATCGATGGTCCCTCCCCCGGACCTGCCGGATCTTCCGGCTGAGGTGTTCGCGGCCGTGGAAGACCCGCTTCCGACGCTGCGATTCGCCAACGACGTCATCCTCGAGGAGGCGCCCGATGGGCCGCGCGGCGCGCTCAGCGCGGCGCTGGTTGACCGGCATGGTCGGTGGGTCACGCGCTGCGCGCTGGCCGGATTCGCCGATCGCCTCGGCGGGCTGGCGACAACGATCAGCAGCGCATTCGATGTCCTGATACTCGGGCAGGATTCCGCCGACATGACTGCCGCCTACCGGCGGCTGCGGGACCAGCGCGGCGGCATCGCGGTCGTCGAGCGCGGGACGGAGATTTTCTCGCTGCCGCTGGAACTGGGCGGGATCTTCTCATCGCGTCCCTGGGATGCCCTGGTGGACGCCAACCGGGCGTTTCTTGCCGTCCTGAACGCCCGCGGCTATCGCTTCGCCGATCCGTTGTTCAGCCTGCTCTTCCTGACGTTCGACTCGCTGCCGTGGGTGCGCCTGACCAGCCGCGGGATTTGGGATGTCCGCCACCGAAAAGTGCTCTATCCATCGCAGCCGCTGCATAACTAAGGAGGCGTGTACCACAGATGACCGACGTACCGGATCCTCAGCCCATCGAAGCCCTGCGAGACCATCTCAAACCGATTGTCGATGTCCGCGCCGCGGCCGCGCTGCTCGGCTGGGACCAGGAAACGTACATGCCGCCCGACGGCGCCCGCGGACGGGCGAACCAACTCGCAACGTTGTACCGGATCGCTCACCAGATGTTCACCTCCACCAAGACGGGGGAGCTCCTGGAGAACGCCGAGCGCGCCGCCGGCGCGTTCGACTTCGACAGCGACGAAGCGGCCCTGGTCCGGGTGACCCGGCGAGACTTCAACAAGATTACGAAGCTGCCGGTCGAGTTCGTCGAGGAACGCGCGCGGGCCCGGTCCATCAGTACCCAGGTCTGGCGGGATGCCCGGCCGAAGAACGACTTCGCGGCGTTCCGCCCCCACCTGGAAGGTATGGTCGACTACGCGCGCCGGGAGGCCGAGTACCTCGGCTACACCAGTCATCCCTACGATGCGCTGCTGGACAACTACGAGCCCGACATGACGACGCAGGACGTCCGGACGCTGTTCGCCCGGCTCCGCGAGGTCACCATCCCGTTGCTGCGGGCGATCGTCGGGCGCGGACCGGCCGTCGATGCGACCTTCCTCCATCGTGAGTATGACGAAACCGGCCAGGAGCAGTTCGGGCTGGAGGTCGCGCAGGCGTTCGGCTATGACCTCCGCCGCGGCCGGTTGGACCGCTCGCCGCATCCGTTCGCCAGCGGGTTCGGTCAGCAAGATGTCCGCATTACAACCCGATACAAGCGGCGGGACGTGACGTCCGCGATCTTCGGGATCTTCCATGAATCCGGCCACGCGATGTACGAGCAGGGCGTCGCCCCATCCCTGGAGCGAACGCCGCTGAGCCGCGGCACCAGTCTGGGGATGCACGAGTCGCAGTCGCGGATGTGGGAGAATCTCGTCGGCCGCAGCCGGAATTTCTGGCGCCACTACTTCCCCCGGCTGCAGCAGGTCTTCCCGCAGCAGTTGCGCGACGTCGACGCGGACGCGTTCTACCGGGCGGTCAACGTCGTGAAGCCTGACCTCATCCGCGTCGAGGCCGACGAGGTGACGTACAACCTGCACATCATGGTGCGGTTCGAGCTGGAACTGGCGCTGCTGGAAGGGTCGCTGGCGGCGGCGGATCTGCCGGAGGCCTGGGCCGCGCGGATGCGGGAGTACCTGGGCCTCACGCCGCCGGATGACCGAGACGGCGTGATGCAAGACATCCATTGGTCGGGCGGATCGATCGGATACTTCCCGACCTACACGCTGGGCAACGTCATCTCCGTGCAGCTCTTCGAGGCGGCGGAGCGGGCGAACCCCTCGATGCCGGACGACATCGGCCGGGGAGCGTTTGGGTCGTTGCTGGGCTGGCTGCGCGAGCACATCCACCGGCACGGCCGGAAGTTCTTCGCGAAGGACCTCATCAAGCGGGCGACGGGAGCCGACCTGTCACCGGAGCCGTATCTCGCGTACCTGCAGCAGAAGTTCGGGGAGATCTACGGAATCCGCGAAGCCATCGCCCGCGCGCACGACGGTTGAATCGTGAGCCAGCGCGCCGCGGCCTCGATCACCGGATCCTCGGCGCCCGCCCTCGGCTCGTCGGGACCGTCGACGGCGATGTCGGGTGAAAGCGGACTGCCGTACGAGCGTCCGATGCGGTCCGCGAGCACAGCCGTGGTGATGTACAGCGTGGCGCCGTCGCGCAGGCGGAACGCATCGTTGTACGTTGACAGCCCCGCGGTCGGTCTGCCAAAGCTGCGGGTCTCCGGACGGCCCCGGAATGACACGGCCAGTGCCTCGCCCGCGCTCGCCGTCCTCCGGCCGGTGAGCACCGCCACCGGCGGCAGAGCCTCGTCGAGGACCACCGGCCGCGAAAGCTGCACGACGGCCGTGCGTTGTCCGGTCGCCGTCTTGATGAACCCCGCCGTCCCGCGCTGGTAGTACCAGGCCGACGGCGGCCCGGACGGGTAGATGATTCTGCCGGAGAGCCCGTCGCCGAGGATGGGCCCCACCCCGGCGAGCATCGAGTAGAGATCGCGGGTCTGATTGCCGCGCAGGTCGACGATCCACCCGCAGGGACTCCCCCGGTACACGGATGCCACGATCCGCTGCAGCCGCGCCGCGTACGCGGCGGCATCGCCGCCGGCCCACGTCGCGAGCAGGACGTAGCCGAACCGGTTCGAGACCATGCGGCCGGAGTCGCCGGCAGCGGCCGGGGCGGCCCGCGCGGTACCGGGAGGCGGCGCGAAGAAGCTGTGCCCGTCGCCCAGGCCCGCCAGCGCCGCTTCGATGGCCGGATACGTGTCCGCGGACGTCCGCGCACCGGCGGCCCGCTCCATCGCCGACGCCCGCAGCGCCGCCCAATCGACCGTGCTCCGGTTGATCGAGACGCGCTGCATGACGTTGAGGGCGACGCTGAGGTAGAATGCGGCATCCACCGACATCCCGGCGGGGGCAGGCGCCGCCGCCGCCCGTCCGACGCTCAGGGCTGTCAGCAGAAAACAGATGAGGACTGTCGGTCGCCGTAGAGCCATGCCGCGCCAATCCATCCAAGTATGCCCCAAACTGTGACTTGAGTACGCCGGTGTGTGCCGGATTCCTCGTCTCCGTGGCCGCGGATGCGGGCCATTTCACAGAATCAACTGACGCTGTATTCAGTCAGGGGGCTCGCGCCCCGGCGCCATCGCGCGAGAGGGCTCCTGCACCACCGCGCAGAACTGTGGACACCTCACGCGGCACGAGGTGTCGATGTGGAACAGGTCGAGACGCTGGCAGGAACTCAGAGCGCTCCAGGGCGTCCGTTCACCGACCCGGCCTACACGGCCGCCGACCTCGTCGCCATCAGGGTCATGGCCGAGGCGCTGCGTCGCGCGCTGGACACGCTGCCGGGCGGTCACCGTCCGGTCACGCTGCAGCTCCCCGACGTCGAGGGCCGGCCGCACCGGACTGTGGTCACCGACGACCGGCGGCTGCGCACCACCCACGATCTGCCCTTCGTCGGGTTCTTCGCCCAACGCCGGACGGGGCTTGAGTTCGGACCCCTCGATGCGGTCGATACCGAACTGATCCTCGAATTCCCGCGGCATCCTGGAATCCTCAGCTACAGTTCCCTGGAGCTGCCCGTTGGCAACTGGGGTAACCTCATCATCCTCGATGCTCCGGATGCCGCCGACGACTGGCGGACGAGCGCGAAACACGCTCACGCGGCCGCCGAATTGGCGCCCCGATTCTATCGGTCGGTCCGGCTCCACACCGGCCGGTTTGCGAGAGGTCTGGCGTCGGCCGCCCTGCCCGTGCTTATGCGCACGAAGTACTACGACTTCCAGGAATCCCCGCCGTGGATGGGGAGCGGCTGCCGGACGAGAGGAACCCGGCGAACGCACCGAACTAACAGGTGTTTCCGAACCCTGAGCCCGAACGAGGCGAGGTGCTCCGATGATCGACGGCAGCAAGATCCGTAGCATGCGCTGGCTGGCGGTGGTGCTGTTTGCCGTGCTCGCGGCGCCGCTGGCGCAGGCGGCACCGGCGCTGCAGAGCGGCGGCGAGGTCGTCGCGGTCTACCGCGCGGGCAACGTGGAAAGCCTCGATCCGCCCAGCGCGTCCGCCGGCACGGACTGGCGGAT
>DASYRL010000104.1:0-2497 GCA_036004445.1 bacterium | reverse complement strand
AAGTTTCTCCAAGTCAGCCGCCTCGTCAAGCGGCGCGCGGTGGCCGGTGCGCTGTGCGACAAAGGCCGCGTCCGCGTCAATGGAGCCTCGGCCAAAGCCGCAGCGGGCGTTCGCGCCGGTGACGTCATCACGATCGCGTTCGGCGATTCCCGCCTGGTCGCCAAGGTCCTCAGCGTTCCTGAGCGCGCCGTCCCGTCGAAGGAATACGTCGAGATCCTCACGCGAGTCGACGTGCACAGTCTCACGGAACGATGACCCCAACCATCAAATACGTCCACGGCCGGGAGATCCTCGATTCTCGGGGCAACCCCACCGTCGAGGTCGACGTACAGCTGTCCGACGGCGCGCGCGGGCGTGCCGCGGTGCCGTCCGGTGCCTCTACCGGCGCGCATGAAGCCCTGGAGCTGCGCGACGGCGATCGCGGACGATACCTGGGCAAGGGCGTACGCAACGCCGTGGGCCACGTCAACTGGGCCATTAGCAGCGCGCTGGCCGGAGCCGATCCGTTCGACCAGCCGGCGGTCGACCGGATCCTGATTCAGCTCGACGGCACGCCGGCGAAATCGCGGTTGGGCGCGAACGCCATCCTCGCGACATCGCTGGCGGTCGCCAAATCCGCCGCAGCGTCGCAGGGGGTTCCGCTGTACCGGTCCCTCGGTGGGCCGGACGCCCGGGTGCTGCCGGTCCCGCTGCTGAACGTGCTCAACGGCGGCGTGCATGCCGACAACCCTCTGGACGTGCAAGAGTTCATGCTGGTGCCCGCCGGGGCGCGCACGTTCGCAGACGGCCTGCGGATGGGCGTCGAGACCTATCAGCAGCTGCGCCTCCTCCTGGTGCAGCACGGCCTGGCGACCAACGTCGGTGACGAAGGCGGCTTCGCGCCGCGCATCGCGTCGACCGCCGAGGCGCTCGACCTGCTGGTCGCCGCGATCGATGCCGCCGGATTCCGCGTCGGCGACGACGTGTCGATCGCGATTGATCCCGCGGCCAGCGAGTTGTACCGGCAGGACGGCTACCACTTCTCCGGAGAGGGCGTCACGCGCTCGCGCGAAGAGCTGGTCACCGAGTACGTGCGGCTGTGCACCGACTACGCCATCATCTCGATCGAAGACGGTATGGCGGAAGACGACTGGGAAGGGTGGCGGATGCTGACCGATACGCTGGGGAAGACCGTCCAGCTCGTCGGCGACGACCTCTTCGTCACCAGCGTCGAGCGGCTGCAGCGCGGCATCGTCACCCAGATCGCCAACGCCATCCTCGTGAAAGTGAACCAGATCGGCACCCTGACCGAGACCCTCGAGACCGTGCGCGCCGCGCAGAAGGCGGGCTACGGCGTCGTGATCTCGCACCGGTCGGGGGAAACCGAGGATGCGACGATCGCCGACCTGGCCGTGGCGACCGGCGCGGGCCAGATCAAAGCCGGAGCCCCCGCACGTTCGGAGCGGCTGGCGAAATACAACCAGCTCTTGCGCATCGAAGAAGAGTTAGGCGGCGAGGCCCGCTACGCAGGGTGGACCCCGTACGCCAAGTTTCGCGATAACGCGATCACGCGATAACGTCAGCTTCAGAAGGAATCGCCTGGCTCATCGGTAATCCTCATCTTAATCGGACCTACATTCGCCCTTCTCGTCGCCGCATCGGCAGGAGCGCATTCGGTGAGCAGCCATTCCGCCCGGCCTCGAACGGGGCGCCGTATCTCGCGCCCCGCACCACTCGGCACACGGCAGCGCCGGGCCGCAGCACCGCCGCGCCGCCCCCCGCGCCGATCCACGCATGCGGGCGTGCCTCGGTGGGTCTGGACGCTGGGCATCGCCGCGCTGCTGGTCGTCTGCGCCATTGCGTTCACCACGACGTTTCTCGAGCTGTTCCGCCTGCAGCGCGAAGCCGACCGCCTGCTCAGGACGCGGCAGTCCCTCCAGCAGGAGACCTCCACGCTGCGGGAAGAAATCCGAGCCCTGCATACCCCCGAGTACATCGAGAAGATCGCCCGCGAGCAGCTGGGGCTGGTCAAGCCGGGAGAGATCTCCCTGCTGATCGTCCAGCCGCCGGCGAAGACCCCGCCCGCCCCGACCCGCTCACCCGATGAACCGTCCTGGCTCTCCCGCGCCCTGCGCACGTTGGGCCGTTGGTTCGCCGGCGGCCAGCCCTAGCCTCACTCAGCAGTAGGTCGGTTTGACCATCAACTCCTTCGCAGGACGGGTGGAGGGCCGTACCGCTCCGACACCGGAAGATACTGGGGGCGGGGGCGTCCTCCTCGGCCCCCTCCACCCGGACCACCTACCAGAGGGTCCACTCTGCTGAGCGGCGGCGATGAACTGGACGGCGGCGAGCGGGGCGGCCACTGCGCGAAGATTGAGAGGGCGGCAACGATTTGGCAGGCCGTCAGTTAGGGATCGTCGCAGCCAGGTAGCGAGGGAGCGGTACTTGGGATTGACGTTGCCTTCTGCGCGGCGCCAGGGCGCGTTCGGCGCGTTGCCGGAGGTATCATGATCCCCCT
>DASYRL010000103.1:0-69284 GCA_036004445.1 bacterium | reverse complement strand
GTGCTGCTGCGCCACGGGTGGAATCGCCTTCCCGCAGCACTGGCACCGCGTCCATCCGGTCGCTTCCTTGACCCGCGCATGCGTGACCATCGTAACGGCCTCCATTCGAGTAACAATCGAGGGCCCTCATGGTGGTGAGGGCCCTCGAAATATGGTAGCGGGGGCAGGATTTGAACCTGCGACCTTCGGGTTATGAGCCCGACGAGCTACCTGGCTGCTCCACCCCGCGTCGACATTCTTTAGTATACGCGGCTGGGAGCGGTGGGTCAATCCGAGGCGTCGAATCTAGTGCTGGATGACGATGTCGACCAGAAACCGCTCCAGGAACCTTCCTTTGACGTTCGCCGCCCGGATCCGCGCCGCGTCGGGTTCGCTCACCACGACGTGGGTCCTCGCCGGACCCGTAACGCCGAGGGCCTCCACGACCAGCGGGTTCGCCCCGCCCCGCCGCGATTGGGCCACGGACGCAGGATAACCGACAACGCCGACTTTGATCGCATAGTCCACATTCACTTCTCCTGGCTTCCAGCTGCCGTAGATGACGACTCCCGCCGGTGTGAGCAGCTTGGGCGAGATTGACCGTTGGGCGCCGCGAGCGACCACAATGAGTCCGGTATAGGCCGCCTCGTCGGACGCCGGGCTCGGCTGCGCCAAGACGTGGCCTGGACCCGCGGCGAACAGCAGCAACAATACCAAAAGAGCCG
Source organism: bacterium (assembly GCA_036004445.1). GTDB lineage: Bacteria > Sysuimicrobiota > Sysuimicrobiia > Sysuimicrobiales > Kaftiobacteriaceae > DASXUC01. Next base: position 68,580 of record DASYRL010000103.1, on the reverse strand, counting down.
CGAGCACCTCTCCTTCGATCGTACGCATTGCCATTGTCCCTCCTTGAGACGCGAGATAGAGTGCGGATGCAGGGAGGGCATGCCCGCTCCGGCGGCGGGTAGGCAGCATCGGGCGAAAAGTTACAGACGGTGAATTCTACCGTCGAGTCAGTGCGGATTCGACGCAGATCGCCGGGCACTCGGCGAGAACGCGGCGGTCACTACGATGGAAATTGCCTAGGGGGGAATCCCGAGATCAAACAACATCGCGAACATTCAGCGCGTAACGCCCGCGTGTGGAATTCTGCGGTCAGTGATCTCGCCAGAGGATAGCCGCGATAGTCCCCTGATCTTGAGATGTCTGAAAAACCTCGTCCAGACTGGTTACGGCGCCTATTTCGTTCACGATCAATGCGAACGCAAGCCGCCTGCCGCTCCTTGCCTGGATGTAGCCCGCGAGAGCTTTCGCCCGAAAGACCGGCCCGGCCGCGGTTCCCTCGATGAAGGTCCCCGTCTTGGCAAAAACGTTTCCCTGCGCCCCCGTCAAAGAGGAATCCTGCATGAAGTCCGTGACAGAACCGAGCGACCCATCAATGCCAAGGATAGGAAGCGCATCACGGTATTCCATGAAACTAGGCTCTCTGCTCATGATCTCAAGAAATGTCGTCACGGTTCTGCTGGTCGCCGCCGTCAACCCGCCCCCACTGCCATCGACGAAGGAAAATTCATCGCCGTTGATTCCATAATCTGTCGTCAGTGTGTCCCGTTCGGCATCGATCGCCCGACCAATTTCGTTCACGCCCCGGGTGAGTCCAAAGAGGACAAGACTCGTGTCAGCCCCGATATTGTAGCTGACTTTGAGAATGAGTTTCGCGATGTCGGAGTAGGGAGCCGAGACGAGTTCGGCGACTTTCGTGGCCGGCCCGTATGAATTTCGGGGAGGGAGCTTTTCGACGGGGTTCGCGCCTACGGCATTCGCGTTCACCTTCACTCCGGCGTTCCGCAGTGCCTCGATAAAGACAGTGCGCGCATATCTCGCTGGTTCCACGATCCGGAAGGTCCGGACGAGAGGAGGAGCCTTCGTGAGAGGGGGAACGAAATCGACGGCGATCTGGCCTGACACGGTCCCCGTACAGCCGGGAGAACCAATGCAGTCAGGCAATTCGGGAGCAAGCTCAACCCTTTCCTCGGTCCCTGCGGGTGACGTCGTGAGATCTGACTTCACTCCAAGGGCGGAGGACAAGGGCCTCCAATGGACAGCGGCTGGAGCGCCCGGCGCGGTTGGAGTGATGGTAACATCGACGACATCATCGTTGACGAAGATCGGGCTGACGTCGAATTCGCCGCGAAACGTGAACGGCACAAACAAGCGGTCATCGATGATGACGTCCCCCTTGACCTCGACGATTCCGGATGCCGCGACCTGCTTCGCCAGTGCTTCATACCCGGCCAACGGATTCGGTGTAGTCAGTTGCGCGTTTCCGAGAGCGTTCGCCTCATTGTGGTCGAGGTCGCTGATCGCGATGGTGCCATCAGGATTCTCTCTGCCGCCCATCGTCAGGTCGCCGCTGGCAACGAGAATGAGGTTGCCGCTCAAGACTCCGTTTGCCACGGGGCCTCGGCGGTGAACGGGCGTGACAAATTCGTGACGGGGACCGATTGCAGTGAGCAGGAGACCGACAGAAAGGAGCTTCCTGACCGAACCGATGAGAAAGTGATGGCCGGAGTTCAGGTCGTAGATAACTTCACCCGAATCAATGTCTACAACTCTCAATCCCCAGGTTGCGTTCTGATAGGCCGGCTTTCCGAGGATTGCACTGATCTCTTTGGGTACTTGACGGCTTTCCCGATCACAACCATTCGATAGTAAGGCGGCGACCACCGTAAGCAGCAGAAGGAGGACTCGCATGCCGCAGTGTGTTTCTCCGCAGTCCCGGCCGATCCTATGAGCGCCAGCGGGTCTGTGAGCTGGGTTCACCGTCAAGCAACCCCGGAAGTCCGGCGAGTGAAGTGAGCGTGAAGTCGGGTTGGGCCGCGGCCAGCACGGCGGGCGTCGAGAAACCGCCGTGCACGGCGATGGTCAGCGTGCCGGCGGCACGTCCCATCTCGATGTCTTCGACGGTATCGCCGACGTACGCGGCCTGCGCCGGCGGTATCGCCAACTGCCCGAGCGCATACAGCAGCGCCTCCGGGTGGGGCTTGCGCTGTGGCACTTCGCCGCCGCAAACCGTGACCGTGAACACGCCGGTCCACCCGAGGCGGCGCAGGTCATTGTCGACCCGCGAGCGGTCTCCCGACGTCACCAGGCCCACTTCGCGGCCGGCGGAGCGGACCGCGGCGAGCGCAGCGTCCGCCCCTGCGCATTTCTCGGGCGCCTCTTCAGAATAGTAGTGTAGCCAAGCGCGATCGGCGTCCTCCCAGCGTTCTTTCGGCACCCGGAGCCGCTCATACATCCGGTACCAGTTGGGAGAGTAGTGTTGCGCGTAGGCGGCTTCGTCGAACGTCACGTCCAGGTCCGCGAACACCCGGGTGTACACCCGGTAGTGCGAGTGAAAGGAATCGACGAGGGTGCCGTCGAGATCAAAGAGAACCGCCTGGATGTTGCTCAAGTCCTGAGATTGCTTCGTCGCTGCGCTCCTCGCAATGACGGACTGGTGGACGCTCCTCGCAATGACCTAATACGCTAATCCAGCCGTTTCTGGAACCGCACGACGCTGACGATGAAGAAGAACAGGCCCAACAGGGTGAGTGGAATGATCTGGTTCGCGAGCTCGATAAACCCGATCCCCTTGAGGATAATGCCGCGCACGATGATGAGGAAATACGTCAGCGGAATCGCGTACCCGATCCCCTGGATCAGCGGCGGCATGCCCTCCCGCGGGAACATGAACCCGGACAGAAGGATCGCCGGCAGGAACGCAAAGAACGACGCCTGCATCGCCTGGCGCTGCGTCCGCGAGACCGTCGAGATCAAGATCCCCTGCCCCAGCGTGGCGAGGTAGAACAGCAGGGCCAGCGCATACAGGAGCAGCAGGCTCCCGTGAATCGGGACGCGGAACCAGTACGCGGCCAGCACCAGGGCTAACGAGATGTCGATGTATCCTAGGACGACGTACGGGAGAATTTTTCCCAGCATCAGCTCGCTCTTGCGGATCGGCGTGGCGACCAACTGCTCCAGCGTCCCGAGCTCCCGCTCGCGCACGATGGCGACCGCGGTGAGCATCATCGTGACCATCTGCAGGACGACGGCCAGCAGCCCCGGCACCATGAAGTTCACGCTGCGCAGGTCGGGGTTGTACCACGCCCGCGTGCGGACTTCCAGCGGCAGCCCGGCGGCCGGCAGCCCGGCGCGGGTCAGGCGCTGGGCCACGATGCGCAGCGAGGCCACCTGCCCGATGGCTTCCGCGGTGCTCACGGCGCTGCGCGCGATCAACGGATCGGACGCGTCGACGATGACCTGGATCTCCGCCGTGCGCCCGCTCTGGACGTCCCGCGCGAACGTCGGGGGGATGATGATGCCGACGCGCGCCGATCCATGGTCAATTTGCTCTTCGATCTGCTGCAGGTTGGCCGCGGTGAATCGGACGTCGAAGTACCGTGAGTTCACGAACTGGTCCAGCAGAATCCGGCTTTCCTGGCTCTGCGACTGATCGAAGACCACCGTCGGCAGCCGCTCGACGTCCGTGGTGATGGCGTAGCCAAACAGCAGCAGCTGGACGACCGGCATGAGCAGCGCCAGCGCCAGGGTGCGCGGGTCGCGGAGCAGCTGGAGGAACTCCTTGATGATGATCGCCGTCAGGCGCCTACGCATGCTCGTGACTCGTGACTCGTGACTCGTGATTCGCAGGACCCGCCGACTGTTCCAGCAAGATGAAGACGTCCTCGAGGGAGGGCGCGCGGCCCGCAGTAGTATAGGCGGCTTTGATCTTCGAAGGCGGGCCCGCGGTGAGGATCCGCCCGCCGTGGATGAACGCCAGGGTCGTGCAGTGCTCCGCCTCGTCCAGGTAATGGGTCGTCACCAGCACGGTCGTGCCGGCTTCGGCAAAGCGGTAAATGAGGTCCCAGAACTCCCGGCGCTGGACCGGATCGGTGCCCGACGTCGGCTCGTCCAGCAACAGCAGCTGGGGCTCGTGGAGCACCGCGCAGCCCAGCGCCAGCCGCTGCCGCCAGCCGCCCGAGAGCGTCGCGACGAGCCGATGCTCGACGTCTTGCAGCCCCGCCCGGCGGATCCATCCCGCGACACGCGCGCGGCGCACGGCCTCGGGGAGCCCATAGATCCGGGCGTAGAAATTCAGGAGCTCGACCGCGGTGAGATCTCCGTAGAGACTCGATCGCTGGCCCATGTACCCGATGCGCGGTTTGATCTGCTCGGGCGCTCTGACGACGTCAACGTCCAGCACGCGGATCTGGCCTTCGCTGGGCGGCAGCAGCCCGCAGAGCATCCGGATCGTGGTGGACTTCCCGGCGCCATTGGGCCCCAGAAACCCGAAGATGTCCCCGCGCTCGATGGTCAGATCAACATGGTCGACGGCGACGAACTCGCCGAAGCGTTTCGTGAGGCCGCGGGCGACGACGGCAGGATCGGTCACTACTCGACCCCCTCACCCTCGCCCTCTCCCCCTCCGGGGGGAGAGGGTCTTTGGCTAAGCATTGAGACGAAGACGTCCTCCAGCGACGGCTCGATGACGGTGATGGACTCCACCGTCACGCCCGCGCCGCCCAGCGTCTGACGAACGGCGTCGACCGCCGCGCCGTCTCTCACGACCAGATGCAGCCGGTCGCCGAACAGGTTGCGATGCAGGACCCCGGGAAGATGCTCGAGCGCGGCGAGCGCCGCCCGCCGCGGGGAAGCCACCACGTCCAGCAGTATCCCATCCATGCGGGTCTTCAGGCCCCGCGGGGACTCGACGGTGAGGATGCGCCCGCGGTGCATCAGCGCCAGCCGCCCGCAGCGCTCCGCCTCATCCATGTACGGCGTCGCCACCACGATGGTCTTGCCCATCTCGTGCAGGGCGCCGAGGATCTGCCAGAACTCCCGGCGCGAGACCGGATCGACGCCGGTGGTAGGTTCGTCCAACAACAGCACGTCAGGCTCATGGATCAGCGTCGCAGCGAGGGCGAGTTTCTGCCGCATCCCACCGGAGAGATATTCCGCCAGGCGGCGCCGGAACGGCGTTAGTTGGCTGAATGCGAGCAGGCGCTCCAGGCGCGGAGCAACGGCGTCGCGGGGCACGGCGAAGACCTCGGCCGCAAAACGCAGGTTCTCCTCGACGGTGAGGTCTCGATACAGCGCAAACGCCTGCGGCATGTACCCGATCTGCGCTTTGACCTCATCAGGATGCGCGCGTGCATCGAGACCGGCGATGCGCGCCGTGCCGGCCGTGGGCTCCAGCACCCCGCAGAGCATCCGGAACAACGTCGTCTTGCCGGCCCCGTCCGGCCCCAGCAGACCGAAGATTTCGCCGGCGGGGACCTCGACCGACACCCCGTCAACGGCGGTGACGTCTCCGTAGGCGCGCGTAAGTTCCTCGGCCCGGATCATTCGTGACTCGTGACTCGTGACTCGTGACTCGCGCGTTCGCCGTTCGCCGTTCCCTGTTCCCTGTTCCCTGTATGGATCGTCGCATCGGCGGGCATCCCGGGCTTGAGCAGGTGCCCGGCATTCCGCACGGTCACCTTCACCGCAAAGACGAGCTTGACGCGCTCCTCCTGGGTCTGAACGTTCCGCGGGGTAAACTCGGACTGCTGGCTGATCTCGGAAATCGCGCCGGTGAAGGTCTTCCCCGGAAACGCGTCGGAGGCGATGTCCACCTGCTGGCCGAGCGCGACCCGGCCGAGATCAGGCAGCGGAATGAACAGCCGGATCCAGACCTGATCGAGATTCGCCACCGTCAGGATCGGCGCACCGGCGCCGACGATCTCCCCGGGGGCGGCGTGGCGGGTGACGACGACGCCACTGATCGGGGAGGCCATCGTGAGGTCCTTTTGCTGTTCGGTCAGAAAGCGCAGATTGGCCTCGGCCTGAGCGAGCACCGCCATCGCCACGGTGACGTCCGTCTCCCGCTGCGCCACGGCATCCTCTCCGGCGCGGGCGGCCTGCAGCCCCGCCTCCGCCTGCCGCACCGCGGCCTGGGCGGCGGAAACGTCTTCGGCGCGGATGCCGATCTGCGGGCGTGCCGCGCGGGCGAGCCGGACCGCCGCGTCCGCCTGCGCAACGGCGTCCACCGACGCGTCAAACTGGGCGCGGGCGGCGTCCCGGACCGAGCGGGCCGCGTCCAGCTGCTGCGCGCTGATGGCACCTTCCTTATAGAGCGTTTCGATCCGGGCGACGTCTCGCGTCGCCCGATCCAGATTGGCCTTCGCCGCGCGGCTGGCGGACCGCGCCGCGGCCAGCGCGGCTTCGGCCTGCCGGACCGATTGCGCATACTGGTCGGACGTCTGCGTGCCGGCCCGCTGGGCGGCCCTGACGCGTGCCCGCGCGGCGTCGACCGCCGCCTGGGCCTGCGCCACCGCGCTCTGCACCTGCCGGCGCTGCAGCCGCACTGCAATCTGCGCCTGCGACACCCTCGCCTGCGCGGCGGCGATGGCGGCCTGCGCCTGATCGATCTGCGCCCGGAGCTCGCGCCCCTCGATGGTCACTAGCACCGCGCCGGCGGTCACCGCATCGCCTTCCTCGGCGGTGATCCGCTCGATCCGTCCGGGGACCTTGCTGGCGATACTGACCTGTTCGGCTTCGATGGTGCCCGATGCGAACAGCACGTCCGTACGGGGCGGAGCCCTGCGCAGGTAGCGGACGGCCGCCCACGATCCGACGGCGACGAGGACGACAACGACGGCGGCGATTCGCGCCCGGTGCGGCATGGGGGCTCCTACTGCACCGGCGCGCCGACGGCCCGCTCGAGCGCCGCGAGGGCGACGCTGTACGCGTAAAGCGCCTGGGCGCGCGCCACTTCCGCCTGCGACGCGTTGGTCTGCGCGCTGAGCACCTCCAGGGTGATGCCCACGCCGGCTTCGAACCTCACCTGCGCAATGCGCAGGGCCTCCCGGGCCTGGGTGACCAGGGCGTCGGCCCCGGCGAGTTCTTCCCGCGCGGACTGCAGGGTGAGAGACGCCAGCCGCACGTCGAGTTCGATGCCCTGCCGCTGCAGCACCTCGGCGGCTTTCAGCTGTTCCAGCCGCAGCTGCGCTTCCTTCACCCGCTCCCGTGTGATCCCGCCGTCGTAGAGGTTCAGCGTGCCGGCCAGCGTGATGCTCCAGTTTCCCGACGCGGTCGTCCCGGCAAGAAATCCCCCGCTGTTGCCATAGCTCGCGACGCCGTTGAGGCCGACGGTCGGCTTCGCCCCGCTCTCCGCGAGGGCGATCGCGGCCTGCGCGGCGGCCTGCCGGGCGCGCAGCTCGGCGAGTTCGGGGCGCGCGTCCAGCGCCCGGGCGATCAGCCGGTCCAGTGGCGTGCTCACCGGTTCGGTGCTGAACCCGTCGCGTAGGATCAGCGGCGTGTCCAGCGGCAGGCTCAGCACCGCGGCCAGCGCGTGGGACGCCTGCGCGATCGCGGTGCGGGCGCGGACCTGACTCTGCCGCGCCGTCGCCAGGTTGACCTCGGCCTGGACCTCGTCGAACCGCGCGGCGGCGCCGGCGCTCACGCGGGCTTTGGCGACCCGCAGGCTTTCGGCGGCCAGCGCGACCGTGCGATCGGCAACGTCGGCGCCGGCCTGCGCCAGGAGCAGCCGGTAGTAGGCCTGGCGGACGTCGTAGATGATCTGCACTTTCACGCGCTCCAGGGCCGCCTCCGCGCCTTTGACGCTGGCTTCGGCTAAGGCGATCTGCGCCTCGATGCGGCCACCCGTGTACAGCGGATACTGGAGCACCAGCCGGAGGTCAAAGAGATTCGGCGAGGGAGCCGGCAGCACGAGCGTGTGGAGGACGCCGTGGCTGACGAACACGATCGTGATCGGGCCGGTTTCCGGCACCCGGGTGTAGGTACCCTGCACCGTCACCGTGCCCGCTTTCAGCCCGCGCGCCTGGGCGAGCTGGGCCCGTGCGATCGCCACTTCAAATGCGGCGATCCGCAGCTGCTGGTTGTCCCGCAGCCCGATGGTCAGCGCATCGGTCAGCGTCAGCGCTCTCGGCGCCGGCGGCGCCTGCGCGGCCGCCGGTCCCGCGGCGCCGGCGACGAGCACCGCGGCAATGATTCCTGCGATCCTCTGACTGCCTTGTCTCACGGCGGGTCCCCTTTCCCCTCGTTACGATCCGGGCGTCGTGCCAAACAAGAAGATGCGCACGACCTCGGGTACGATCTGGTCATAGCCCTGCGGAATCAGCGGGCGATCCAGCAGCACTTCCTGCATGATCAGGAACACCAGCAGCATGCCCGGCAGCGCCCGGGCGGCCACCGCCGCGTCGAGGTCCTTACGGAACAGCCCGCGGCGCATACCTTCGCGGAGGAATCGCTCCAGCAGCTCCGCGGCATAGATGGGCAGGACCTTGACGTACTCTTCCTTCGCCTCCGCGGACAGCGTGGGCAGTGCGGAGAGGAAGACCTTCAGGAACTTGGCGTTGGCGCGCACGCGCTCGACCATCGCCGTGGTGAGCACCGTGAGCAGTTCTTCCGCCTCGGCCACGGTGTCGGGGACGGGCATCCGTTCCAGCAGCGGCATGAGCACCGGCTGGAGGAGCTGGTGGGGGATGTTGACGAGCAGATCTTCCTTGCTACGGAAGTAGTTGTAGATGCTGCCTTCGGATAGCCGCGCGGTCTTCGCGATCTCGGCGATGGTCGCGCGGTGAAATCCCCTGCGCGCGAACACTTTCGAGGCCGCCTCGAGGATCTGCGTGCGGCGGGATTCCTCGAGCTGCGCCTTGTCCTTGAGAGCGGATTTTACCATGGGTCGGCCCGGCGTCAAGAATGAGTGAGTGCTCACTCAGCATATCTCGCCTCCTACCTGAATACAAGTAGCGGCCGGGTTGGGTCGGCGCCCCATGCCCGACGCCCGGTTTGCTAGGCCCCAGGCGTAGTGACGAACCGGCTGGGCGACACGCGGGGCTCGCCGGACTCGGCGAGGCCTTCGAACTTGATGAGCGAGACGTAGCGGTCGATCACCTTCTCCGCTGGGATCGCGGTTTCGATAAAGACGCCGACGCCGACGACCTGGGCCTGGAACTCCCGCATCAGCTCCACCACGCCCCGGGCGGTTCCCCCCGCCCGCAGGAAGTCGTCGATGAACACCACGCGCGCTCCCGGCTTGACCGCGCGCAGCGGCAGCGTCATCGACTGCACCGTGCGTGATGATCCCGTCAGGTAATTTACGCTGACGGTCGGACCGTCGGTCACGTTGGCTCCACGGCGGACGGTGACCAGCGGCACGTCGAACGCGCGGGCGGTCATCAACGCCAGCGGGATGCCCTTCACTTCCATCGTGAGCACGATGTCGGGCCGGCTCTCGGCGAAGAACGTCGCGAACGCCTCACCCACCGCGGCGGCGTATTGGGGGGTCGCGATGAGATCGGCGGTGTAGAGGAATCCCCCGGGGAGGACGCGGGCCGGATCGCGCAGCTGAGTGCACAGATCCTCCACCAGCGCGCGGATCCGATCCCGGCCGTGGTACGGCAGGTAGCGCACGCCACCGGCCGCCCCGGCGATCGTCTCGATCCGGCCGAGGTGGAACCGCTCGAAGGCCGCCCGCATGAAGCCGAGATCCTCGCTGATGGTGGACTTGGCCGCGTTCAGCAGTTCGACGAACGTGCCCAGGGAGAACAGGCGGTGGGGCGCGGCGAGGAGGTGGTGGGCCATGACGACCATCCGCTCGCCCCGGCGCAACTTTGCCCCCCGACGCTCGGACACGTTAGTGCTCCACAGGAATTCGTGACTGGTGACTCGTGACTCGTGACTGGAAGGATGTCGTGGTTACCGAGTCACCAGTCACGAGTCACCAGTCACCTCCCCTTCGAGAACGCGTCGGGCGGCTTCGAGATTTTCGGGGCGCCCGACGTCAACATCCAGCGCCAGCTCCGGCCGGGCGATCACCACCGGCTGCACGGGGATCCCGACCACTTCGGTCGCCTTGGCCACGATCTCCTCAATCGTCAGCCGGTTCGCGGCGAACTTCATCACAATCGACCAGCCGAACATCTGGGCCAGGAGCCAGGGCTTTTTGCGCGCCTCGATCACGCGCTCGACGAATGGCCGCACGCGGTCAATGACCTTCGGGTTGAACACGATCACACTGCCGCCGCAAAACGTCCCGTCGGCCAGCGTGACATACGTCTTCCGCGCGGTGGGGAAGCGTTGCTCCAGAACCTCCCGGGGCACGACGGGGTAGTAGAAGTCGGCGGTCCCGCGCTCGCACGCGGCGAGGAACTCGTCAACGGCGTCGGCCGTCAGGAGCGGAAGGTCGGCCGCCGCCACCAGCAGCGGATCCTGGGCCTGCAGCGCGGCGGTCGCCTGCTCGACGTTGTCCATGATCTCCCCGGCCGGGGGCAGCAGCAGGGCGTCGGGGGGAAGGACCGGGCGGAGGGCGTCGACGGGGCCCACCGCGGCGATGCGAGCGACGCCCGAGGCCGCGTGGAGCGCCGCCCCCACGTATTCCACCAGCGGCCGGCCCGCGATCGTGATGAACGCCTTATTGGGCAGCCCGGGGTCGAGTCCGGGTTCGATCCCGCCGCCGGCGAGAATGATGGCGTCCGGCACCGCTAGGTCCAGGCGCCGAGGATCGCGCCCATCACCAGCAGCGACGCCAACTGGTAGCCGTTGTTCAGCAGATACAGCGCCGTCGGCCGGCGCTCGTAGAGCACGGACGCCGCCGTAACCGTCGCGACGAAGCCCAGCCACGCCCAGAACCCGATGGTGGCCCCCGCCGCGGCGGTGGTGGCCCCCGTCCAGCGCACGAACTGGTCGAGCACGAACGCCGTGACCAGCGACCCGACGAACGACCAGGCGTAGATCCGGGTCAACGCGGAGCGGTCAGCCTGCGTCGTGTCCATCTTCATCAGCCCTGCCCAGGTCTTGCCGAACAGCGGACCGTACCAGATGAAGCCGAGCACCATCTGCGCGACTGCGGCGACGATGACGGGCAGCCAGCGATACTCCATCCCGCACCTCCTCGGTGTGCCTCCGCTGCGCGGAGCCGCTAGCGGATTTCCGCAAACGTTCGCGTCACGGCCACGTCCACGTCCGCCAGTGCGCGGAGGTCGTCGGCGGTCTTCCGTGCCGCGGCTTCGTTCGCCATCAGGCCGAAGACGGCCGGACCTGTCCCGCTCATCGCCGCGCCGTACGCTTCCCCGCGCAGGATCCGCGACTTCAGGTCGCCGACCAGCGGGTGCGCGTCCGCGGTGACCCCTTCGAACACGTTGCAGAGGTGGCGGCCCACGTCGCGGACGTCCTCCCGGCGCACGGCATCGATCATGCCCGCGGTGTTCGGCCGGGTGGACACGACGGCCTGTCCGAGCTGGCGGTACGCCCAGGCCGTCGACACCTCGGCGTTCGGGCGTGCCAGGACCAGCCAGGTCGCCGGCAGCGGCGGCAGCAGCGTCAGCCGTTCGCCGCGGCCCCGCGCGACGGCCGCCCCGCCCTCGAGGAAGAACGGTACGTCGGATCCCAACTTCGTGGCCAGCGCCCGCATCTCGCGGCCGTCCAGCCGGAGCTTCCACATCTGCGCCAGCCCCAACAGCGTCACTGCTGCGTCGGAGCTGCCGCCACCCAATCCGGCGGCGACCGGGATGCGCTTGACCAGCTCGATCTGCACGCCGCGGTCGACCGCGAACGTCTCGCGGAGCAGCTGCGCGGCGCGGACCACGAGGTTTCGCGTGTCGTTGGGGACGGCGCCGTCCTTGACGATCACGTCGATGCCCGCGCCCGCTTCCCGGAGGGTTACGGAATCGTGCAGCTCGACGGTGTGCATGACGCTCTCGATGTCATGGTAGCCGTCGGGACGCGCTCCAAGGACGTCCAGCGTCAGGTTGACCTTGGCGTACGCGTTGAGGTGCAGTTCCTTCATGGGAGGGGTATATATGGAAGTTAGGTGCGGCGGCGGAAACTCCTTGCGTGGCCGATCCCCCTCAACAGTCAACCGTTCCTTGACACCCCCGTCCGATCGCGTATGATGAAATGTGCTTTGATCGCAGGTGATCGTTGTGGCTGAGCAGCACCAAGACCTCCTGATCCAACCGGTCCCCGCCGTTCCACCACCGCCGCCTCCGGTACGGAGGAGCCACGGCTGGAGCGTCGTCCGCTGGTTCCTCGTCGCACTCCCGCTGGTCGCCGCGGGCCTCGCGCTGGGCATCGGCGCGTTCGTCGTGTCCCACGCCGGCATCTACTCGCGGGAGGAATCCGCTCTCACGTCCCCGCCCGCCGCGCCGCGGTCGTTCACCTGGCCGTTTGTGCTAGACCGGCGCGTCAACATCCTGTTGATCGGCGTCGACGTCACGCTGAACAACCGGCGGCAGGTGGTCAACATGTCGCGCGCGGACACGCTGATGCTGGTCAGCATCGATCCCGAGCGCGACCGCATCAGCGCGCTCTCCATCCCGCGCGACACCCGCGCGTTCATCCCCGGAGTGGGCACGACGAAGATCAACGCCTCCTATGCCTTCGGAGGACCCGGCCTCACGATCAAAACGGTCGAGGGCCTGTTGAACGTCCCCATTCACTACTACGTCAAACTCGGGCCGCAGTCGTTCGCCCGCATCATCGACGCCATCGGCGGCGTGGAAGTCGACGTCGAGAAGGACATGAAGTACACGGACAACTGGGCCGGGCTGCGGATCGACTTGAAGAAGGGGCGGCAGCTGCTCAACGGCGATCAGGCCGACCAGTACATCCGGTTCCGCCACGACGCGGTCGGGGACATCGGCCGCGTCGAGCGACAGCAGAAAGTCCTGATGGCGCTGTTCGCGAAGCTGAAGGACCCGACCACCCTGCTCTCGGCGCCGACGCTGCTGCGCGCCGTCGCCGAGAACACGCACACGAACCTGACGATGACCGACATGATCACGCTGGGGATGTTCGCGGTGCGGCTGTCCGGCGGCGACATCAGGACGGCGACGCTCCCGGGCACGTTCAGCCCGCTGTACTGGGAGCCGGACCAGGCCCGGCTGACGCAGACGCTGACCGATCTCTTCTACGGCGTGGACCCGAAGGTGCTCGCCGCCACCGGCATTGAGGTCCTTAACGGCAGCGGGATTCCCGGGTTGGCCCGCCAGACCGCACAGCGTCTCGAGCGGCTGGGCTTCCGCATCGTCCGTGTGGACACCGCGCCGGCCGAACTCGATGCGACGACGATCATCGACCGCGCCGGCCGGCCCGAAGTGACCCGGTTGCTGGCGGAGATCCTGGGCCGCTCGGTCATCACCCGCGAAGCAGGCACCGGCGCGGACATCACGATCGTGGTCGCCAAAGACCTCGCGGCAACCAGAACCTCGAAGCGTTGACTGGGATCATAGGGATCACGGGGATCAAAGGGATCAACGGGATCACAGGGAACAAAGCGGGCTGATCGCTTTTGATCCCCGTGATCCCTATGATCGCGTAGTTAATGGTTGAGTAGGCAGGTGGCGCTTCACGAGCCGGGCGAGGCGCTGGATCCCTTCGTTGATCTGTTCCTCTGACGGGTAAGAGAAGTTCACCCGCAGCGCGTTGCGCCCGCCGCCGTCGGCGTGGAACCCGCTACCGACCACATAGGCTACGGCTTCCTCCTCGACCGCGATCGGCAGCAGCTGCTCGGTGTCCATGCCCTCAGGGAGGCGGATCCACAGGAACAACCCGCCGGCCGGGTGGGTCCAGGTCACACCGTCGGGCATTTCCCGCCGCAGCGCCGCCAGCATCACGTCCCGCTTGTGGCGGTAGCGCGTGACGAGCCCGGCGATGCGCTCGTAGATGTGCCCACGCGCGCAGAACTCCGCGGCAATCGCCTGGGTCAGCGAGGGGCAGCACAGGTCGACCGCCTGTTTGGCGGTGACGAACTGCTGGATGAGCGGCTCGGCCGCCGCCATCCAGGCGATCCGCATCCCCGGTGACAGGGTCTTACTGAACGTGGAGATGTAGATCACCCGGCCGTCTCGATCGAGGGCCGCCAGCGGGGACGGCGCCGTGCCCTCGTAGCGCAGTTCGCGGTAGGGCGTATCTTCGAGGACCAGCACCCGATGCTCGCGGGCCAGCTCGAGCAGCCGCACGCGGCGGGTTTCGGACAGCGTCACCCCCGACGGATTCTGGAAATCGGGGACGACGTAAATCAGTTTCACCCGCCGCCCGGCCGCGTGCAGCGAGCCCAGGGTCGACTCGAGCTTGTCGGTCCGCATCCCATCGTCGTCCTGCGGGATGCCGACCATCTCCGCCCGGTAGCCCCGGAAGACGTGCAGCGCCGCCATGTACGATGGCAGCTCGACGAGCACGACGTCGCCAGGGTCTAAGAGCACCCTCGCCGCCAGATCCAATCCTTGCTGCGAGCCGGTCGTGATGAGGACCTGGTCGGGCGTGGCGCGGATGCCGTCTTTGGCCATCCACTTGACCAGTTCCTGACGGAGCCGCAGGTCGCCCTCGGTAGGCCCGTACTGCAGGGCGAGATGGGGCTGCGTGTCGAGGACGTGCGAGCTGATGGCCTTCAGTTCCTCGACGGGGAAACTGGACGGATCGGGCAGGCCGCCGGCGAACGAGATGATGTTTCTGCGGCGAGTGAGCTTCAGCAGTTCCCGGATCAACGACCGGGTCATGACCCGCGCGCTGGCGGAGTAGAACTCGGCGTAGTCGTCGGACATGACCACCTCTGATGTTCCGGATTGATGAAGGATTACCTCTCGAACGCGGCCGTCAGCGCGGCAAACTCCTCCAAGGACAGTGTTTCCCCCCGGCGCCGGGGGTCCAGACCGGCCGCAGCGCAGGCCCGCTCCGCCTCAGCGGCCGTGATGGCCAGGCCGGCGGCCAGCGTATTCCGCAGGGTCTTCCGCCGCTGGGCGAAGGCTGCCTTGACCACCCGGAAGAACGCCGCGTCATCGGCCACGACGACCTTCGGGCGGGCGAGCACGTCGAGGCGGATGATGGTCGACTCGACGTCGGGCGGCGGATAGAACGCGGTTGCCGGAATGCGTCCGGCCGTCGCCACGTCGGCCCGGTACTGCACGGCCACCGACAGCGCTCCGTACTCCTTGCCGCCGGGCCGCGCCGCCAGACGATCGGCCACCTCACGCTGGACCGTGAGCACCATCACCCGGACAGCGGCGGGGCGCTCCAACAGCCGCACGATAAGGGGTGACGCGACGGCGTACGGGAGATTGGCGACGACCTTCGACGCCCCGGCGAGCGCAGCGTGCAAGTCGAGCCGCATGACGTCGCCGTGGATGATGGCGACGTTACCGTACTCTGCCAGCGCGGACCGCAGCGCCGGCAGCAGGCCGGCGTCGATCTCCACCGCGGTGACGGCGGCGGCGCGGCGCGCCAATTCAACCGTGAGCGTGCCCAGCCCGGCGCCGATCTCCAGCACCGTCTCGTGGGGCTGGACGGCGGCGGCGGTGAGGATCGCGGTCAGGGCGCGGCGGCTGACGAGGAAGTGCTGCCCCCAGCCCTTCCGGGGACGCAGCCCAAACTCACGCAGCGCACGGGCGGTGCCCGCAGGCGTCGCGAGGTCGGGCGATGCGCTACTTCCTGACCCGCCGCTCGATGACGTAGACACGGACCGGCCGGCGGCCGAACCGGATCGCCTCCCGCCTGGTGTCGAAGCCCAGATCGATCCGCAGACCCTTGATGCTGCCCCCGGTATCCCCCGCGATCGCGTAGCCGTACCCCTCGACATACAACCGGCTGCCCAGGGGGATGATCGCGGGGTCGACGGCCACCACGCCGTAGCCGGCCCGCATCCCGAACGCGGTCGCATTGTCCACGCCCGGACAGCACCACGGCGAATACGCGGTGGCGACCATGAGGATGAGTTCCTTGCCGGCGAACTGGCCCCTCGAGACGATCAACACCTGCGCACCCAGACTGATGACGCGATCCAGCGGCGTGCGGACGATGCGCTCGCCGACCAGCGTGCGGTTGACGACCACCCGATCGGCAAAGGTCAGGCGGAACAGCCGTTCCCGGATGCCCGTCCGTCCGGGCTGCTTGACTCGGACGATCCCGCGTGGGGTGGCAGGGTCCTTGGAGGAGATGACGCGGAACGGGATTTCCGTCCGCTCGGCGACGACCTTATGCGTGATGCGCAGCACCCGGATGGTGGCACCCTGCCACAGCGGGCTGTGCGCGGCCGGATAAACCTTGTCATGCTCCCCGAGCACGATGCCCCGGCGGTGCAGGAGGTCGCGGACCGTGGCGGCGGCGCTCGTCACCCGGAAGATCTTTCCATCGACGGTGATGGACAGCGGCACGGCGCGCCGGATAACGATGCGCGCCCCCTCGGACAGCCCCGCGGCCAGCGACGGCGAGACTTCGTCGCCACCGCCCAGCGTCACCTCGGTCTCGGTGAGGACCTGCCCCACCGTACGGCTGTAGGTGACGTGCTGGCGCGCGCGTCCCGCGACGACCACCGTGACCTCCTTGCGGAGGACGGCATGGGCGCCCGCGGCCACCAGCAGCACGGTCAGACCGGCGGCCAGGATGACAGCAGTGAGGGAAATCGGAGTTTTCTTATTCATGTCAGGAGATACTTCGGCGGGGACCCCGCGAGCCAAAACAGGTGGCGCTTCTGCCATTCTTGCCATCACCTCCGGCGACCCCGGTACCAGTTCCTGCCTCGGTACGGGGACATTGGGACCGATTATTGGTCTGATCGAACCGTCGTGTTTGCCTGCCAGGCCCCGGAAATGTGGCGCACAGTTTATTGAGACTATTCTATGCATAGAATAGTCTCAATACAAGAGGAACGTTTATGCAGGGCTAGTTACTATTACCCAACTTGAGGTGCCTGCACCAGTTCGATGAGCACTCCGTGAGACGTGACTGGATGGAGGAAGGCGATGAGCCTGCCGCCCGCGCCCGGCCGCGGCCGTTCGTCGATCAGACGCTGCCCGTGGACCCGGGCGTCGACCAGCGCCTGAGCAAGGTCAGGCACCAGGAACGCGAGATGGTGCACGCCCTCGCCACGGCGCTGGAGGAACCGGAAGACGGGCCCCTCGTCCCCCAACGGCTGGAGCAGTTCAATGAGAGCCCCGCCGGCGTCGAGGAACGCGACTCGAACCCTGTCATGAGCCAGTTCGTACCGCTCGGTGACGACCGCCCCCAGGGTCTCGCCGTAGAAGCGGATCGCCGCCTCGAGGTCGGTCACGGCCACGCCGACGTGGTCAAGATGCATGCGTCTCCACCGTCTTCTCCGTCTCCACCGTCTAACCCACCGCTTATTCGGCTTCGGACTGAGTAGACTGAGGAGACAGAGTAGACGCCCTTAGGATTTGGTCGGCAGCGGCGTAGGGATCCAGCGTTCCCCGATACACCTGATCGGCAAGCTCGTCCAGCCGGCCGCTGCGGGCGACCGCGTCGAGCGCCTGATCCCGCGCCCGGAGTTCAACCAGCCGGAGGATCTCCGCCCGACGCCGCCGGCGGCGGCGGTCCTCCAGCAGCGCGTGACCCTCCTGGAAGGCGCGATGCTCCTCCACGGTGTGAACGAGTTCGTCCACACCCTCGCCGGTCGTGGCGACGCAGCGGAGCACGGGCGGCTGCCAACCGCTCCGCGGGCTGAGGCCGAGCATCATCTTCACCTCCGCGACGGTGCGGTCGGCGTCCCCGCGGTCGGCCTTGTTGACCGCAAAAATGTCGCCGATTTCCATGATCCCGGCCTTGATCGTCTGCACCGTGTCGCCGAGGCCAGAGACGAGCACGATGACCACGGTGTCCGCGGCGCCGACCACGTCGATCTCCGCCTGCCCCGTTCCCACCGTTTCGATGAGGATCAGGTCATAGCCGATCGCGTCGAGCAGTTTCGCGACGTCGCTGGTGGCGGGAGCCAGCCCGCCCAGACTCCCGCGCGTCGCCATGCTGCGGATGAACACGCCGGAGTCGGCCGCGTGGTCCTGCATGCGGATGCGGTCTCCCAGGATTGCACCGCCGGTAAATGGACTGGTCGGGTCGACGGCGACCACGGCCACACGCTTCCCGGCCCGCCGCCACCGGCGGATGAACGCGTCGACCAGCGTGCTCTTACCGGCGCCGGGCGGTCCGGTTACCCCGACCGTGTAGCCGCGGCCGGTCCGGGAATGGAGCGCCCGCAGGGCGGCCTGCCCTTCGGACGCGCCGTCTTCGATGAGAGAAATCATTCGGGCCACGGCTTGATGCGAGCCCCCCAGCACTTCGTCGATCAGTAGGTGCGTATCCAAATGCGTCTACCCAGTCCGCCCCGTCTACCCAGTCTACCCTGTCTACATACCGGCTCCATCATGATTGAGACTGGGAGGACTGGGAAGACTGGGCAGACGCTGTCGGTCTTAGACGACCGCCGGTGGTTTGTAGACCCCGAAGACGCTCCGGAGTGTATCGCAAATTTCGCCGATGGTCGCGTACGTCTTGACGGCTTCGAGGATGTGCGGCATGAGGTTCTCACTGCCGCCGGCGGCGCGCCGCAGCCGCGCCAGCGCCCGCTCCACGGCGTCGCCGTCGCGGTCGCGCCGCACGCCGGACAACCGGGCCAGCTGGCGCTCGAGGACCTCCGGCGACATCCGCAGCAGCTCGGGGGACACCTCTTCGTCCACGTGGAACCGGTTCACGCCGACGACGACCTGATCGCCGGATTCGATCAACCGTGATTCCCGGTACGCGGATTCGGCAATCTGCCGCTGGATCAGCCCGGATTCCACCGCGGCCAGCACACCGCCGGCATCCTCGATCTGGCGGATCAGCTCGCCGGCGCGGCGTTCGATTTCCGTCGTCAGCGCCTCGATGTAGTACGATCCCGCGAGCGGATCAACCGTGTTGGGCACGCCGCTCTCGTACGCGATGACCTGCTGCGTGCGCAGCGCCAGCAGTGCCGACTCGTCGGTCGGCAGCGCCAGGGCTTCGTCCTTGGCGTTGGTGTGCAACGACTGCGTGCCGCCGAGCACCGCCGCCAGCCCCTGGAGGGCGACCCGCACGATGTTGTTGTCGGGCTGCTGGGCGGTCAGCGCCACGCCCGCGGTCTGGGTGTGGAAGCGCAGCGCCGCAGACCGCGGGTCCGTCGCGCCCAGGCGCTCCGTCACGAGATGCGCCCACAGCCGGCGCGCGGCGCGGAACTTGGCGACTTCCTCGAGCAGATGCATCTGCGCCGCAAAGAAGAACGACAGCGTGGGCGCAAACCGGTCGATGGACAGTCCGGCGGCGATCGCGGCCTGCGCGTACGTCAGCGCGTTGGCCAGCGTGAAGGCGACTTCCTGGACGGCGGTGGCGCCCGCCTCGCGGATGTGATAGCCGCTGATGGAAATGGGATTCCAACGCGGGAGGTGATCCGCGCAGTACGCCAGCGTGTCGGTGACCAGCCGCAGCGACGGCGTGGGCGGGTAGATGTAGGTGCCGCGCGCGATGTACTCTTTGAGGATGTCATTCTGCGTGGTCCCGTCGAGGGCCGGCGGCGACACCCCCTGCCGCTCGGCCACGGCCACGTACATCGCCAGCAGGATCGAGGCCGTGGCATTGATGGTCATCGAGGTGGAGACCGCATCCAGCGGGATCCCCTCAAAGAGGACCTCCATGTCCGCCAGCGAGTCGACCGCAACCCCGGCGAGGCCAACTTCGGGCCGCGCCAGGGGATGGTCGGAGTCGTATCCCATCTGGGTCGGCAGATCGAACGCGATCGACAGCCCGGTCTGTCCCTGCGCCAAGAGGTAGCGGTAGCGCCGGTTGGAGTCCTCGGCCGTCGCGTAGCCGGCATACTGCCGCATCGTCCACAGGCGCCCGCGGTACATCGTGGGGTACACCCCGCGCGTGTAGGGAAACTCGCCGGGGGAACCCAGGTCGCGAGGATAGTCGACGGCGGCGTCCTCGGCAGCGTAGGCGCGCTTGACCTCAATCCCGTCAAGCGTCTCGAATTTCTGCTTGCGCTCTGTATCGTCCACGCGTTCAGTCCGTCCCCGGTCCCTGGTCCCCGGTCCCTGGTCCTGTGGTTTCGATGGTGACAAGCACGGCGCCCCGCGCGACCTCTTCGCCGGCTCTGACCAAGACGGCGAGCACCCGCCCTGCCTCCGGCGCGCGGATCTCCATCTGCATCTTCATCGCTTCCATGACGGCCACGAGGCGTCCTGGCTCCACGGAGTCGCCCACTCGCACGGAGGTCGACTTGATCAACCCGGGCATCGGCGCGGGGATGTCGCGGCGGGATGGACGGCCGGACCCCGCCGCCCCCCGCCGCGGTACGGCGGGGTCCCGGCTCACCACAAATTCGTAGCGGTCGGGCCCGACAACCACGGTCACGGACTGTCCCGACCTCACAACGGTCATCGCATACGTCGTGGCGTCGACGGTCACGGTGAACTGTGTGGCGCCGGCGCGCGGGCAGACCGCGACGCGATGACTGCGCCCATCGACGGTGACGTCGAGACCACCTCGACCAAACCGGATGCGCGCGGGCCGGTCGCCTCCGGCGGTGCGGATGGTGTAGTTCATCGGAGACCGTCTTCGCGCGCCGCCGCGACCCACCGCTCGGGGCGTTGCGGCGGATGCACCGACCGGCGGCGGTCTTGGGTCACGACGACGGCGAGCGCGGCGGCGGCGGCGACCGCCTCGCGTCCGAGATCGGCGCTTCGCCGCTCCCAGCCGCGCGTGAACCCGGTGTCATACGTCCCGGCGACGAACGCTGGCTCGTCCAGCGCCCATTGATGAAACGGAATCGTCGTCGCCACCCCGCTGACCGCGGTCTGCTCCAGCGCCCGGCGCATTCGCCGCCGGGCATCCTCCCGGGTCGGGCCCCAGGTGATCACCTTCCCCAGCAACGGATCGTAGTGACGGGTCACCGGCATCCCGCGATACATCCCGCTATCGACGCGGACCCACGGACCCGAGGGCTCGATGACGCCGTCGATCATCCCGGTCGACGGGATGAACCCCGAATGCGGATCCTCGGCGTTGATCCGGCATTCGATCGCGTGCCCCCGGACGGTCACCTCGCCCGGGGCGAGCGGTTCGCCGCGCGCAACGCTCAACTGCGCGGCCACCAGATCGATCCCCGTCACCAACTCCGTGACCGGATGCTCCACCTGCAGGCGGGCGTTGATCTCCAGGAAGTAGAGGTCCTCGCCGCTGAGGAGAAATTCTACGGTCCCCGCGTTTTCGTATCCGAGGCCGCGCGCGGCGGCGACGGCGGCAGCGTGCAGCCGGCGGCGGAGGGTGTCGGCGAGCCGGGGCGCCGGCGACTCTTCGATCAGCTTCTGGTGCCGGCGCTGCACGGAACAGTCTCGTTCGCCCAGCGCGAGTACCAGTCCCGTGGGATCCGCGAGCACCTGGACCTCCAGATGTCGCGCGCCGTCCAGCCAGCGCTCCAGATAGATCCGGCCGTCACCGAACGCCGTCTCGGCTTCGCCGCGGGCCAGGGCGAGCGCCGACGGCAGCTCGGCCGCGTCGCGCACGCGATGGATGCCCTTGCCTCCACCGCCGGCGGCCGCTTTCAGCAAGAGGGGAAATCCGATGCGCCGTGCCGCGGCCTCGGCGTCGTCATCACCCAGCGGCGGGGTGCCGGGCAGCACGGGCACGCCCGCGGCGGCCACCCGCGCCCTGGCCGCGGCCTTGTCGCCGCAGAGCGCGAGGACCGGCGCGGACGGTCCCACAAACGTCAGCCCGGCGGCGGCGCAGCGCTCGGCGAACGCGGGGGTTTCAGAGAGAAATCCGTAGCCCGGATGGACCGCGTCGGCGCCGGTCGCGCGGGCGGCAGCGAGGAGGGCGTCGACGTTCAGGTAGCTGTCGGCGGGCGGATCACCGGGCAGGGGGACCGACCTATCGGCAAGCGCGACGTGCGGCGCCCCGGCGTCGGCCGGCGCGTAGACGGCCACCGTGGCCAGCCCCAGGTCGCGGCACGCCCGGATGACACGGAGGGCGATCTCACCACGGTTCGCGACGAGGACGATCAGAGTTCCGCTTCTTCCTCCTCTTCCTTCTCCTGCTGCTCGCGCAGTCCCGGGCGGAAGGCGAGCACGTACCGCGCAATCTGGAAACTGCAGGCCTCCCAAAAGCGGATGCCCCGGACGTTATCGGCGATCACCGACGCGTGGACGTCGGCGATCCCCCGCTCGTTGAAGAACCCAATGATGGCCTCGGCGAGCTTCCGGCCGAACCCCTCGCGCCGGTATTCGGGGTAGATGAAGAACTCAGCGATCATCCCCTGCTGACGCTGGCGGTCAACCGGCTGAGACATCACGACCGCCACGGCGAAGCCAACCTTGCGCGGTCCGTCAATCGCCCACCAGATGTGCCGGTGTTTACCCTGCTCGGTGAAGATGTGGCGCATGTAGGCGTCGAGCCATTCCTCCGACGGCGGCTCGCCGCCGATCTCCTCGCGGTACTTCCGAAGCCACTCGCGGAATTTCTTATCGTCGGGGGATGCGTACTCTAACTTCATTAACGCACTCTTCTCGGGATACCGATACGCTTCCCCTCGCATGAGTGAGTTCCCTCCACTTGAAGGGCGGGAACAGCGAACAGGGAACGGGGAACAGGCGAGTTCACGACAGACCGCTCCCGTTCCCTGCTCCCTGTTCCCTGCTCCCGCACGTGGCGGTTCAGAGGGGGATGTTGCCGTGTTTGCGCCGGGGGTTGCGATCGCGCTTCGCCGCGAACACGCCCAAGGCGGAGATGAGGCGGGGCCGGGTCCGGCTCGGCTCGATGATGTCGTCGATGTATCCGTGCGCGGCGGCGACGTAGGGGGTCGCCAGCCGATTCCGGTAGTCGGCGGCCAATTGCGCGCGCAGGGCGGCCGGGTCGTCGGAAGCGGCGAGTTCCCGGCGGTAGATGATCTCGATGGCGCCTTCCGGCCCCATCACGGCGATCTCGGCCGTGGGCCAGGCCAGGTTGAGATCGCCGCGGATGTGCTTGCTGGACATCACGTCGTACGCGCCACCGTACGCCTTGCGGGTGATGACCGCCAGCTTCGGCACCGTGGCCTCGCAGTACGCGTACAGCAGCTTGGCCCCGGCGCGGATGATGCCGCCGTGCTCCTGCTCCACTCCCGGCATGAAGCCCGGGACGTCGATGAACGAGACGATCGGGATGTTGAACGCATCGCAGCAGCGGATGAACCGCGCGCCCTTCACCGACGCCGCGATGTCGAGCACGCCGGCGAGCACCGCAGGCTGCTGGGCGACCACCCCGACGCTGCGCCCGGCCAGCCGCGCGAATCCCACGATGAGGTTGGTGCCGTACGCGGCGTGGACGTCCAGGAACTCGCCGGCATCGACGATGCGGCGGATGACCTCGGCCATATCGTAGGGCAGGGTCGGATCGGTCGGCACGATCGCATCCAGCGCGGGATCGGCCCGGTCGGGATCGTCGCCGAGATCGACGATGGGGGGATCGTCGAGGTTGTTCTGCGGCAGGTACGACAGCAGGCGGCGGACGAGCGACAGGCACGACGCGTCGTCGTCGGTCACGAAGTGAGCGACCCCGCTGCGCTCGGCATGGACGTCGGCGCCGCCCAAGGCGTCGGCGGACACGTCTTCACGCGTGACGGTCCGCACGACCTGCGGACCGGTGACGAACATGTTGCTGGTCCCGCGCACCATGACCACGAAATCGGTGATGGCCGGAGAATACACCGCCCCACCGGCGCAGGGCCCCATGATCGCGGAAATCTGTGGGACAACTCCCGACGCCAGCGTGTTGCGCAGGAAGATCTCGGCGTATCCGCCGAGACTGACGACCCCTTCCTGTATCCGCGCACCGCCGGAGTCGTTGAGCCCGATGATGGGCGCGCCAACCTTCAGCGCGTGGTCCATGATCTTGGTGATCTTGGCGGCATGCGCCTCGCCCAGGGACCCTCCCAGCACCGTGAAGTCCTGGGAGAACACAAAGACGGTCCGCCCGTCGATCAGGCCGTAGCCCGTGATCACCCCGTCGGCGGGAGCGTCGACCCGGTCCAGCCCGAACTCGCGCGCGCGGGTGGTCACAAATGCGTCGGACTCGACGAAACTGTCGGGGTCCAGCAGCAGGTCGAGCCGCTCGCGGGCGGTGAGCTTGCCGGCATCGTGCTGCCGGGCGACACGCTCACTACCGCCGAGCGCGGCCAGGCGCTCCCGGCGCCGCTTCAGTTCCTCCAGAGGATCGGTGGGCACGCGCGTCAGGTGGTTGGGTCGGACTCCCGCACCGCGATGATGGCGTGCTTGAAGAGCAGCTCCCGGCCCGCGGGTGAGTGGACCATGAGGCTGTACGTCCCGTAGTCGAGGATGATCCCGCCCTCGATCTGATAGCCGTCGCGGCACGTGATGTCCACCGGGGTCCGGCTGTCGGCCAGCTGGCGGAAGTACTCATCCTCCATGCCGCGCCGGGGCACGGTCGGCCGCTCCGGACGTAGTTCCGTCGCGCCCCCGCGGCGTTCGGGACGAATCTCGCTCAACCCGGCGCTTGTATCCTCACCTCCGCCGCCGTTGGCGATCTCGGCGGCGCCGGCGGGAGGGTCCGTCCGTTCGACTCGCTGCGCTCGCTCACCCCTCGGTTCGCTGCGCTCACTCGGGGTGACCTGAGCCTGTCGCAGGTCAGGGGCTCCGGCCGGGCGCACCGGAGCGCGCAGCCGGCGATATTCCGAACGCAACGCCTCAAGCTCCTCGCGTCTGCCCTTCATGCTCCGCCCTCCCGCTCCCTCGCCGTGGATGTCGAGCTTTGCGATCGCATCGAGCGTCGCGGCGACTGCGGCCTCGACGTCACCTGCGTTGACGACCGGAGCCGCTCCCACCAGCGGGTCCGCCGCCCTTCCCGCGACGACCACCGCGACGATGACCGTTCGCGCAGCCAGGCGGATAGCAGTGATATCCTCTACCGCCGCCTTGCCCTCCTCTGTTGCCAGCACCGGCCGCAGTGCCTGGATCGTTGCCTCGGCGGCGAGGCGAAGGCGGCTGGGGGCATCGGCGGATCCATTCGCGCTGCCGCTCAGCCGCGCGGCGCCGCCGTCTGCCAGCAGCTCCACGGCGATCCGGGCGCCGGGGCCTTCGACCGTCTCGCGCAGCTGGTGCAGGATCCACCCCGGTGGGGTGCGCTCCGCAGTCCGCAGGCGGGCGACGTGGATGCGCCATCCGGCGATTGGCAGCGCGTATTCGGACATCAGCGCGGCGGTAATGGCCCGGCGGATCGCCGAGGAATCGTGGGGGGCCGACACGGTCACGAAGATGCGGTCGATCTCTCCCGCTTCGGTGGCCACCACCCGCGCCCCGGCCACGCCGTCCAGCCGCGCCAGCAGGACCTCGATGTCCTCCGCGAAGACTTCGCTTTTCACACCAGTGACTCGTGACTCGTGACTCGTGACTCGCTTCCACTCACGAGACGAAGGTCGGCTGGACGAGGCCACTGCTTCCTCAACAACTGCGCCAGCCGTTTCGAGTCACAAGTCACGAGTCACCAGTCACGACGTTAGAAGTTTGGGGGCTGCGCGGGCCGAGACAGCGGATGGTCGATGATCACACCCTCGCCGCCCATCGCCGGGCGCTCCTGCCCCGCGATGAGGATCCGCACGCGCGGGGCGAGGGAATCCTGGGTCGCCGTGTACACAATTTGCCAGAGCCGCCCCAGCATGCTGGCGCTGCCGCCGCCGGATTCTACGTCGGCGCTGAAGTCGGCATAGACGATGCCCCCCGCGATCCGCAACCCGAGCAGTCGCGTCCCTTCCGGGATCTCGGTCCCCAGCCCTCTCGCCCGTTCCACCGTCGTGGGACCGTCCAGCAGCGCCTGCAGCGCCGCCCGCACGGCGGCTCCCTGGGGCGATCCCATTCCGGGCAGCCGCGGAATCGACACCGTCCGCGAGACCGGGACCACCGTGTCCCCGGCCAGCGTCGACCGCACGAAATAGACGTCGACCTCCGCTGCCGCCGGCCGTGAGTACCACCACAGCGCCGCCAGCGCACCGGCGAGCACGATGACCAGCGCGATCGCGGCGGCGCGCATCTACGTCCGATTCCCGATCAGCCGGCGGAACTCTTTCTCGGTGAGCACCGTAACCCCGAGCTTCCGCGCCCGGGCGAGCTTCGATCCTGGATCCGCGCCGGCAACCACGAAGTCGGTCTTGCCCGATACGCTGGCGGCAATCATCCCGCCTCGCGTTTTGACGAGCGCCTCCGCGTTGGCGCGCGTCAGCGATTCCAGGGATCCAGTAAAGACCACCCGCTTCCCGGCCAGCGGACCTCCGCCGGCGGCCTTCGGACGAACGGGCTTCACTCCGGTGGCCAGCAGCTTGTCGATCAGCGCGACGTTGGCCGGATTGGCACAGAACCCGGTGACGCTCTCGGCGATCGTCGGACCGATGCCGGGCGCGTCTCGGACGGCCTCGAACGACGCACGCGTCAGAGCACGGATGTCGCCGAAGTGCGCCGCCAGGGCCTCGGCGACATGTGCGCCGACGTGCCGGATGCCCAGAGCGTACAGCAACCGCGGGAGGGTCGTGCGCTTGCTCCCCTCGATGGACGCCAGCACGTTGCCGGCCGACTTCTCGCCCATCCGCTCCAGGTCCCGCAGTTGCTCGGCGGTCAGGGTGTAGAGGTCGGCCGGATCGTCGATCAGATCGTGCTCGAGAAGCTGGATGAGGAGCTTGGGCCCCACGCGGTCGATGTTCATCGCCCCGCGCGAACAGAAGTGGATCAATCGGCCGAGGACTTGGTCCGGGCAGGCGAGGTTGGTGCACCGGATCACCGCCTCGCCGGTCTCGCGCTGCACCGGCGTCCCGCATGACGGACAACGTTCCGGCATGTGGAAGCGGCGTTCCGCCCCCGTCCGCCGCTCGGTCAGCACGCGCACCACTTCCGGAATGACCTCGCCCGCGCGCTGGACCACCACCCGGTCGCCGATCCGGACGTCCTTGCGGGCGATCTCGTCCTCGTTGTGGAGCGTCGCGTTGGTGACCGTGACGCCGGAGACGTGCACCGGATCGAGCACGGCCACGGGCGTCAAGGCACCGGTGCGGCCTACGTAGACTCGGATCTCCGTCACCCTGGTCACGGCCTGCTCGGCAGGAAACTTGTACGCAATCGCCCACCGCGGCGCCGCGCTGGTGGCGCCGAGCTCGGCCTGCTCGCCCAGGGCGTCAACCTTCACCACGACGCCATCCGTTTCGTATGGCAGCGCGGTGTGGCGTCCGGTCCAGTCCCGCACGTAGCGCAACACGTCATCCAGCGTGGCGCAGGCGGCGGTCGCCGTGTTGACCTTCAGACCGGCGTCGGCGAGAGCGGCCAGCGTCTCCGCGTGTGTACGGAAGGCGACCCCGTCGGCGGCGCCGAGGCCGTAGACGAAGATGTCCAGCGGCCTCGAGGCGGTGATGCGTGGATCCAGCTGCCGCAGCGATCCGGCCGCGGCGTTCCGCGGGTTCGCGAACGGCGTCGCGCCGGCCGATTGCCGCTCGTGGTTGATCGCCTCAAACGCCTGGCGCGTCAGGTACACCTCGCCCCGCACTTCAATCAACGGCGGAGGAGATGGCGTGCGGAGCCGCAGGGGGATGCTCTTGACGGTCTTCAGGTTGGCGGTGACGGCCTCACCCTGCACACCATCGCCGCGCGTGGCGCCCTGGGTAAACCTCCCTCGCTCGTAGGTCAGGGAGACCGCGGCCCCGTCGATCTTCAACTCACAAACGTAGCCCGATGGCTCGCGGCCCAGGATCGATTCCACTCGTCGGGCCCACGCGCGCAGCTCGTCCTCGTCGAAGGCGTTGGCAAGACTGCGCATCGGCTGGCGATGGGTGACCGTCGCAAACGCCGCGGATGGCTTGGCGCCGACGCGCTGGGTCGGGGAGTCGGGCGTGACGAGGTCGGGATGCTGCGCCTCCAAGCCCTGGAGCTCACGGACCAGGCGGTCATATTCCGAGTCCGTGATCTCCGGCAGATCGAGCACGTGGTAGCGGTAGTTGTGGTGCTCGATCTGCCGGCGAAGCTCCTCCACACGCCGGCGGGCTGCGGCTTTGCCCGTCGCCTTCGGCGCGACACTCTTGGTTCGATGGTTAGCGGGCACGCGTACCGCCGGCCATGGCCGGGACGATCGAGACTTCCGCATTCACGGGCACGGGCGTGTCCAATCCCTGCGAGAATCGCACGTCCTCGTTGTTGATGAAAACGTTGACGAACGACAGCAGCCGTCCCTGATCGTCTATCAGTCGCGCCCTCATCCCCGGATACTGCCGGTCCAGATCGTCGATGAGTTCCGCCAGCGTCGCGCCGGCAGCAGAGACCGAGCGCTGATTGCCGACCAGACGCTGCAGGGGCGTCGGTACCCGCACGACGGCCATCACGCAACCTCCATTAGACAACCTTGTCAACCACGACACGTTCGAAGTCCTTCAGGGTCGGCTGGATTGCCAGCGGCGCGCGCACCTCCGGCTCGATGGCTTCCAACGTCTTGAGGCCCATCCCGGTAATGTACGCGACGACCGTGTCGTCAGCGCCGAACTGGCCCGCCTCGGCCAGAGCGCGCAAGACGCCGACGGTCACCCCGCCGGCGGTCTCGGTGAAGATGCCCTCCGTCTCCGCCAGGAGGCGAATCGCGTCCACAATCTCGCGGTCAGTCACGGACGAGATCGTGCCTCCGGTGTTGCGCGCCACTCCGAGGGCATACCGGCCGTCGGCGGGACTGCCGATCGCCAGCGAACGGGCGATCGTCTGCGGTTTCACAGGAGTAATGCTGTTCGCCCCGGCCGCGAAGGCTTCGGCCACGGGCGCGCACCCGGATGCCTGCGCGCCGTGCACGCGCGTCGGCACTCCGGGCAGGATGCCGAGGCGATGGAGTTCGGTGAGCCCCTTATGGATCTTGACCATCAAACTCCCGGACGCCACGGGCACGACGACGTGATCCGGCGCCTGCCAGTGCAGTTGCTCGGCGACCTCGAATCCGAGGGTTTTGCCGCCCTCCGCGTAATACGGTCTCAGGTTCACGTTCACAAACGCCCAGCGGTACTCATCGGCAATCTCCGCGCACAGACGGTTGACATCGTCATAATTCCCCTCCACCTCGACAACGGTCGGTGCGTACACGCCACTGGTGACGATCTTCCCGTGCTCCAGCCCGCGGGGAATGAACACGAACGCCCGAAGCCCGGCCCGGGCCGCATGGGCGGCGACCGCGTTGGCAAGATTGCCGGTGGACGCGCACGCCACGACGTCGAAGCCAAAGCGGTGCGCGGCGGCGATGGCAACGGCAACCACGCGGTCCTTGAACGACCAGGTGGGATTGAGCGTGTCGTTCTTCAGATAGAGGCGGCGCAGGCCGAGGACCTGGGCGAGGCGCGACGCGGGCTGCAGCGGCGTGAAGCCGGGAGCGAGATCAAAGGCGCTGACCCGCTCGGCGGGCAGCAGGGCAGCGTAGCGCCAGATCGACCTCGGCCCACCCTCAGCCGCCTGACGAAACCGCCCGCCGTCGATGGCCGCGTAGTCATAGACGGTCTCCAGCGGCCCGAGACAGCGCTCGCAGACGTAGAGGGGCTCGATCGGATATTCGGTTCCACATTCCCGGCACTGCAGACCAATCAATCCCATGTGCCAACCCCAGGCATCAGCGTTCAGGTACCACGATGGCACCCTGCAGATCCGCGTTCAAGCGCAGATGGCGGGCCGCGTGGCCCGCCGCCGCGAAGGCGCGGACCATCGCCTCACCGATGGACTCGGAGAGTTGCGGCGCGCAGACGGCGACAATCGCCGGACCCGATCCGCTCAGCGCGGCGCCGTAGGCGCCCGCGTGGCGGGCCGCGGAGAACACCTCGGCCATCCCGGGAACGAGCGGAGCGCGGTACGGCTGGTGGAGTCCATCGTCCATCGCCGGCTGCAACAATTCCACGCGCCCGGTCAGCATCGCCGCCACGAGCAGGCCGGCGCGGCCGACGTTGGCGGCCGCATCGCGCATCGGCACGCGGTCCGGTAGCACGCTACGCGCTTGCGCCGTGGCCACGGCGAACTCCGGAACCGCCACGACGTATTCGACGTCCCAGGCCGGCACCAGCCGCGCCCAGGCCCATCCCGGTCCATGCCGCGCCAATACGACCGCGCCGCCGAACAGCGCGGCCGCAACGTTGTCGGGGTGGCCTTCCATCCCGGCCGCGAGCTCCAGCAGCGCCGCCGGCTCCAGTGGGATCCGTGCCAGCGCATTTGCGGCGACGGCGCCGCCGACGATTGCCGCCGCGCTGCTCCCCAACCCGCGCCCGATGGGAATATCGTTCCGGCAGGCGAGCGCAAACGCCTGCGGGCCACCGGTCCGCGCTGCGACGACAGCCGCCGCCCGGTACACCAGGTTCGTATCGTCGGACGGCACGACGCCCGCGCCCTCGCCCTGGACCCTGACCTCGGTCCGCACGGCAGCTTCGAGCGTAATCTCATTGTACAGGCCGACGGCGAGCGCAACGGCATCGAACGCCGGACCGAAATTCGCGATGCTTGCGGGAACACGCACGCGCACGACCATCGTGGCAGGAATTCCCTCTGCGTCGCGACTTTCCATTCGACTCGCTCGTGGGCCTGCGGCCCGCACGCCGCGCTCGCTTCGCGGGAGGGTTTACGCCGCGGCGGAGTCGAATAGGTGAGCCGACATCCCACCCCAGGAATTTGCTCCGGCGAATTCCTGAGTGGGATCGACTGGAGGAACCGCCGTGCCGGTGCAGGCATACGTGCTGGTCCGGGTCATGCCCGGACAGACCTCCGAGGCGCTGGATCGAATCCAGCAGACGCCCGGGGTAAAGTCGGCGCACGCCGTGACGGGCCCGACCGACATCATCGCCTTCGTCGAGGCAAACGATATGGACGCGCTGGGACGGATGATCGTGTCCAGCATCCAGCAGTCCCCGGGGGTCACCCGCACGACCACGTGCGTGGTCACCTCGGTGAGAGGCTGACCGATCAATGCTCGACCAGATAACCCAGGTGACGATCCTGGTCACAGATCTCCGCAAGGCCGTGAACTTCTACTCCTACGTGTTGGGCCTCCCGATCATCCTGCAGAACAATCAGGGCGCGGAGTTCCGGACGGACGGCGTGATCCTCGCGGTCAAGCCGCGTGAGCCGGTCGATCAATCAGGCCAACCGGCCACCGGAAGCGGATCGACCCAGGTGACGTTCCAGGTATCGGACCTCGACGTCGCCTTCGCCGATGCCAAAGGACGGGGGGCGAAAGTCCTGGCACCGCCGCGGACCGTTGAAGCCGGCCGGCTGGCCCGGCTCGTGGATCCTGAAGGCAACATTATCGAGTTTTTCGAACCTGAGGCCTAGTCGGGATCGCGGGATCGCGCGAGTACACCGATGAGTCAGGGTGTTCCTGTGTTCCCCCGTTCCCGTGTTCCCGTGGGTTCAGTGGCAACACTGGGCAGCACCGCCACCACCAGAAGCGCCGGCACGACCAGCGCCAGCACGTAGGTCAGCGCGGTCTGCAAACTCACCGCGTCCGCGAGCGCCCCTACTCCTGTCAGGGCCAATCCCCCGCTTCCCCACGCCAACCCCATCACAATGCTGCTCGCGACGCTCGCCCGATGGGGCATGATCTGCTGCGCCATGACAATCGTCACCGCGGCGGTGAGGTAGTACGAGACCCCGCCCAGCGCCAGGAGCACGAAGCCCCACGGCCCGCGCAGGTGCAGGAACGCGTACAGCAGGGGCGTGCCGATGGCCATGGACAGCACCAGGACGGCGCGGCGGCCAAGGCGGTCTGAGAGCGCACCACCGAGCAACCCTCCGATCGCGCCGACTCCTCCGAAGAAGAACACCGCTGCGCCGCCGGCCAGCAGCGTTCCGCCGCGCTCGCGCAGCAACAGCGGAAGGAACGTGATGAACGAGAGGATGATGATGTTGCGCAGCGCGACGAGCAGCCACAACAGGCCCAGCGGGCGGATGACGCCACGCAGGTCCTGCCGGAGGCTCCGCTCGCGCGCCGCGTGAGCGGTCGGCTGCGATCGCACTTGTGTCCACAGCACCGCGCACGCAGCAAGACCGGGCAGCGCCGCCACCCAGGTGGCCCGCAGGCCGAGCGTGCTCACGACCAGCGCGATCCACAGCGGCCCCAGGGCAAAACCGAACTCGCCGCCGGCGACGAACAGGGAGAGGCCCGTCCCCTTTCTGGGACCGCTGGCATATCCGGCGGTGGACGCAGCCTGCGGATGGAACGACGACGTTCCGGTTCCCGCGATCAGCAGCACGACAATCAGCGCTTCATACGAGGGCACCAACCCGACCAGCGCCATCGCCACGATGGTCAGCGTCGGTCCCAGCACGACAAAGATCCGGCGCTGCATCTGATCGGCAAATGCGCCGAAGACCGGCTGCGACAGCGCCGAAGACGAGTTGAGGATGGTCGCCAGCAGTCCGGCCAGTGTCAGCGAGAGATTGAACTTCACCACCACCAGCGGCAGCAGCGGTGCCAGGAACGCGTAGTGGAGGTCGTTGAGGAAGTGCGCGGCCGTGGTGAGCGACAACGTGCGGAGGTCAAACCCGGGAACGCGGGAACGGGGAAACGCGGGAAGGGGCTGGACCTCCTCAGCCGTTCCCAGCGTCACTCCTATTTCGCCATCCTCGGGGGAATTGTTGTCGCCCATCGCCTACGCGTTCCCGCGATCCCGCGATCCCGCGTTCCCGTGAGTCATGGCTTCCGCCAGCAGCTCCACCAAGTGCATCGCCCGCCGTCCGGTGCCGTGCGCGATCTGCTGTCGGCAGGAGACGCCCATCGCCACGACGGCCGTGTCGGCGGCCTGCGCCCGCACCGCCGGCAGGAGCCGGCGCTCGCCGATCGCCATGGAAATGTCATAGTGCTCCGCTTCGAATCCAAATGCGCCGGCCATTCCGCAACATCCGGAATCCACCTCCTCAACCGCAAACCCTGCTTCCGACAGGAGCTGGCGGGATGTCGCCGATCCGAGGAGCGCCTTCTGGTGACAGTGACCGTGGAACAACACCCGCCGGCCCCGCCCGATTCCGGCCATCGGCAGCGGACTGATCCGGTGCTGTTCGAGCACGAACTCGTCGACGAGCCTGGTCGCCTGCGCCACCACCTTGGCCGACTCACTGCCCACCAGATCGGGGACTTCATCCCGAAAGGTCAGGATGCAGCTGGGCTCGAGGCCGACAATCGGAATCCCCTGCTCAGCCAGCGGCACCATGGCGTCGACGTTCTGGCGGGCGAGTGCCGCGGCTTGGCCCAGCAGCCCTTTGCTGATCATCGGCCGCCCGCAGCATCCCGCCGGCGCCAGCATGACTTCGAATCCCAACCCTTCCAGCAGTGCCACCGCCGCCCGGCCGACCTCAGGATAGTTGTAGACCATGAAGGTATCGGCAAATAGCGCCACAGTCCCCCGAGGCGCTGGTCCATGATGGCCTGAGTGCGCGTTTGCCCGTTTGCGTCCCGACCACCAGCGGAAGAAGTTCTCGCGCGCAAGAGGCGGCAGTGGCCGGGCCGGGTGGATCCCCAACGCGCGATGCATCACCCAGCGCGCGGGCATGGTGCTGGCCAGCCACGACGCGAGCGGCGCCAGCGGCGCGCCCAGGCGGTTCAGCGTCCTGATATGTGCGAACAGCCGCGCGCGCAGCGGCAGGCCGTTGGCCGCATGGTAGCGGGCGAGGAACTCATACTTCAGTTTGGCCATGTCCACGTTGGCCGGGCATTCTCCTTTGCAGCCTTTGCACTCCAGGCACAGATCCAGCGCCTCGAAGAGCCGGCGCCCCGTCAGCTCGGCCGCCGGCAGCGTTCCCGACAGCACGGCGCGCAGCAAGTTCGCGCGGCCGCGTGTGGAGTGCTCTTCCTCGCGGGTCACCATGTACGACGGACACATCGTCCCGTCGACGGTCTTCCGGCACGCGCCCAGGCCGCTGCAAAGTTCCACCGACTTGGCGAAGCCGCCGTCGGCGGTCCAGTCGAAGTGCGTCGTGATCGGCAGGGTCCGATAGGCGGGCCCGTACCGTAGGGAGGCATCGATAGGCGGGCCATCGACGATCTTGCCGGGGTTCATCAGCCCCGGCGGATCAAACGCCCGTTTCACCTGCACGAACGCTTCATAGACCTCGGGCCCGAAAAATCGCTCGATGAACCAGGAGCGGACCAGACCATCGCCGTGCTCCCCGCTCATCGTGCCGCCGAACTCGATGACCAGGTCGCCGATGGATGAGGCGATGCGCTTCATCTTCTCGATGTCGCCGCGGTCCTTGAGGTTGATCAGCGGGCGCACGTGAATGACGCCCACGCTGGCGTGGGCGTAGAACGCGGCGCGCACACCCTCGGCAGCCAGGACGTCGCGAAACCGCCGGATGTACGGTGCCAGGAGCGCCGGCGGCACCGCGGTATCTTCCACGAACGTAATCGGCTTGCTGTCTCCCTTGATACCCTGGAGCAGTCCCTGCCCGGCCTTGCGGATCTTCCAAATGTTGTCCTGCTCGGCGGCGCTCACCGCCCGAGTGACGGCATCGCCGACGCCACGCTCACGGAGGAGGCGCTCCAGATCCGCCAGCCGGTCGGCCGGTACGGCCGGGTCGTCCGCGGAAAACTCCACGATCAGCAGCGCGTCGGGATCGCCCTGTACAAATCCCAGCTGGCGGGCGTACTCCAGCTGGTTCCGCGTCATGTCCAGGACCATGCGGTCGATCAGCTCGACGGCGGACGGCTGCAGCGTGAGGATCTCCCCGGTCGCCTCCAGTGCGTCAAGCAAATCGTGAAAGTGCACGACGCCGACGGCGGCGTAGGCAGGACGGGACACCAGCCCCACAACCGCTTCCGTGATCACCGCCAGTGTGCCCTCCGACCCGATGAGCACTCTGCGCAGGTCGGTGGGATCGCCGAGCAGCGCGTCGAGATTGTACCCGCTGACGCGGCGCTGCAGCTTCGGGAAGCGCTGTTCGATCGACCCGCGGTGCTCCTCCACGATGCGGGCGACGTCGCGGTAGAGGTTCCCCGTCCGCCCGGGCTCCCGCAGCACCGCGGCGGCCTCCTCGGGTGTTTGGCGCCGCAGCGTCAGCACGGTGCCGTCGATGAGCAACACCGACAGCTCCTCCACGTGGTCGATCATCTTGCCGTAGATGATCGAGCGCGCGCCGCACGAGTTGTTCCCCATCATGCCGCCCAATGTGGCGCGGTTGCTCGTCGCCGTGTCCGGGCCGAGCCTGAGCCCATGGGGCCGCGCCGCCAGGTTGAGCTCGTCCTGCACCACGCCGGGCTGCACGCGCGCGCGCGCGGCGGCCGGGTCGATCTCAACGATCCGGTTCATGTATTTGGAGCAGTCGAGGATGATGGCGCGCCCCACCGACTGGCCGGCCAGACTAGTGCCGGCGCCGCGGGGCAGCACCGGCGTTCCGCTGTCGGCGGCGAGCCGCAGCGTCGCCGCGATGTCGTCGGTATCGCGCGGGATGACCACGCCGACCGGCATGATCTGGTAGATACTGGCATCGGTGCTGTAGAGCACGCGGGAGAACGGATCAAACCGGACCTCGCCCTTGACGGCGGCCTTCAGCGCCTTCGCGAGCTGTTCGGTGATCCTTGTCTCTGTGGAGGAGGTGGACATCGGGCGCAGCCATTCATGGTATTCCACGACGTCCAATCGCCGACCTATGCAACCAATTCGGTTTCAACACGAATCGATTCGCTCCGAGAGGACCTGGCAAGGTCGGGGCTGACAGTAGAGTTCAGTCGGGGATAAACACTTCGTTGACGTTCGAGTAGGATCCACCCGGGCGCGGGCCGCCGCTGATGACGTAGATGCGTCCGCCGACGGCGACGGCGGCCAGCCCGTGGCGGGGCGTCGGCATCGGAGCCCGGGCCGACCATGTGTTCGTGGCGAACTGGTACGCTTCGGTGTCGCCGTACGTAGTTGGACGACCGAGTTCTCCACCGAAGACATACGCGAACTGGCCCACGGCCGCCGCGGCGCTCCCGCTGCGCGGAGTCGGAATCGGTGCGCCCCGCCGCCACCGGTCCGTGCGGGTGTCGTAGATCTCGGTGACCGGCTCGTTGCGTCCTCCGACCCGGCCCGCGAACACGCAGAGGTCCGTCCCGAAGATCACCGCGGTCAGGTGGTTGCGCGGCGTGGGGACGCGTGCTCGGCTGCGCCAGGTGTCGGCGGCTGGATCGTATTCCTCGTGGGCCCCGGTGTCCGAGCCGCGCCGATCTTCACCAGCGAACGCATGCATCTTGCCGTCGTAGACCACCGCAGCCAGGGCGCCGCGGGCCGTCGGGAGGGGAGCACGCGGGCGCCAGCGGTTTGCCCCCGGATCGTATTCGAAGGTCGTGTTGACCGGCGTCCAGTCCGCAGTGTACCCGCCGACAACGTAGAGGCGTCCGTTCAGCGCGACCGCGGCGGCGTGATGCAGCGCGGCGGGCATCGGCGCCACGCGCCGCCAGGTGTTCGACACCGTATCGTACTCTTCGACCTCGCTGGTCGCGCCGCGGGGCACCAGTCCACCGACAATGTAGATCTTCATCCCGATGGCTGCGCCCGCGACTTCAGTCCGTTCCGACAGCATCGGGGGACGCCTCTCCCAGCGGCCGCCGCCGGGCGCTGCAAGGGAAGTGGGCGCGGCGACCGCGAGCGCCAGGGCGAAGACGAACGCGACGCGACGCATGGTCAGCATTGGTGTTATTCCACACCCGCCGCCCTCTCCTCGGTCTAGGAGTCCCTTCACGGTGGTAGAGTCCTGATGCACTCTTCTGCCACCATCCGCCGATGACAATCGACCCGGCCCACGCCGACCCGACCAAGGCCGCCGACCAGGCCTTCGAGAGTCTGTTCTCGCGCAATCCGCTCCCGATGTGGATCTACGAGCTGGAGACGCTGCAGTTCCTCGACGTGAACGAGGCCGCCACTGCCAAGTATGGATACAGCCGGGATGAATTCCTGGGCATGCGCATCACGGACATCCGTCCGCAAGAAGACGTCGCCCGGCTGCTCGAAGATGTCCGGCGGAGCAGGTCACCGCTGCAGGCCTCCGGCGAGTGGAGGCATCGGCTCAAGGATGGCCGCCTGATCTCAGTGGAGATCACGTCGCACACGCTCGACCTTGGAAAGCGGCGCGCCGTCCTGGTCGTCGTCCATGACGTCACGGACCGGAAGCGGGCGGAGGAACAGTTCGCCGCGCTCATCGACATCACGACCGACCTCAGCCGGCATCTCGATCTCAGCGCCTTGTTGCAGATGGTGGTCGATCGGGCCGTCTCGCTCCTCGGTGCTGCCGGCGGGTTCCTGTATCTGTACGATCCCGACCAGCGCGACCTGGAGGTCGTCAAAGTGACGAACGTGCAGATGCAGCTTGGGACGCGCCTGGCGTTGGGTGAAGGGCTGGCCGGTCTCGTGGCGCAGACGCGAGCGCCACAACTCGTCGACAACTATGCCACGTGGCCCCATCGGGCCGCCCAGTACGCGGACATTCCCGCGGCGGCCGTGGCGGGCACCCCGATGCTCTTTGGTGGCGAGCTCGTGGGCGTCCTGGGTGTCACGGATCTCGGTCCAGGAACGCGTGTGTTCACTCACTCGGACGTCCGCGTCCTCTCACTGTTCGCCGGCCACGCGGCCAGCGCGGTCCAAAATGCCCGGCTGTTTGCGCAGACCCAACGCCGCCTCGACCGACTCGCCGCGCTGCGAACAATCGACATGGCGATTACGTCAAGCCTGGATCTGCGGGTCACCCTGAATGTCTTCCTCGACCAGGTGACGTCCCAGCTCCAGGTCGATGCCGCCGACGTGTTGCTCGTCAACCCCCACTTACGGCTGCTGGAATATGCGGCCGGGCGAGGATTCCGCACCGATGCGATCGCACGGTCCAAAGTCCGCATCGGTCAGGGCGTCGCCGGCAAAGCCGCGCTCGAGCGACAGACCGTGAACGCCCCGGCGGTGAGCGTACCAGACGGTCAGTTTGACCGGGCCGCCCTCCTCGGGAGCGAAGGCTTCGTGACCGTGTACGCGACCCCACTGGTCGCCAAGGGGGAGGTCCGAGGCGTCCTTGAGGCCTTCCACCGTTCCCCGTTCAACCCCGACCCCGAGTGGATCGGTTTCTTCGAAGGCCTCGCCGGCCAGGCCGCGATCGCGATCGACAGCGCGAAGCTCTATACGGATCTGACCCGGTCGAACACGGACTTAACGATGGCGTACGATACGACCCTCGAGGGGTGGTCCAAGGCGCTGGATCTTCGGGACAAGGAGACCGAGGGACATACGCTGCGCGTGACGGAGGTCACGCTGCGCCTCGCCCGCACCGTCGGCATCTCCGAGGAGGAGCTGGTCCATGTCCGGCGCGGCGCCCTGCTCCATGACATCGGCAAGATGGGGATCCCCGATGCCATCCTCCTGAAGCCGGGTCCGCTCACGGACGAGGAGTGGGCGATCATGCGCCTGCATCCCGTCTATGCCTACGAGTTGCTCAGCCCGATCGCGTTCCTCCGGCCGGCGCTCGACATTCCGTACTGCCACCATGAGAAGTGGGACGGGACAGGCTACCCACGGCAACTGAGATCGGAGCGGATTCCGCTCGCGGCGAGGGTCTTCACGGTCGTCGATGTCTGGGACGCACTGCGATCGAACCGTCCCTACCGGGCCGCCTGGCCGGAAGATCGCGTGCGCGGGTACCTCCGGGAACGATCGGGAATCGACTTCGACCCCCATATTGCGGACACATTCCTCGCGCTTGATTCGTCAGATAATCCGGACCGCCCGGCTCGACGCGAGGGCCGCCCCGGGCAGTAGCCGCCGCTGAATGTCAGGACTTGGACTTGGACTTGGTTTTGGACTTGGAGGCGGTCTTGCGGCGGCGAGTCGTGCGGCGGCGGGCGGCCGGCGGGCGCTGCCCGTCTTCACCGTTGCGCCGGAGCAGCTGCTCTTCCCACGTCACGATGCTGTGGAAGAACACCTGGTCGCCTTCCTCGAGGCCGCGGGTGACTTCGGTGATGTGCGCGGTGTTGGCACCGAATTCCTTCAGCGCGTACTCCACCGCGGTTTCGGGCTTGGCGTCGTCGCCGCAGGTGAAGATGTCCAGCGCCACGTACCCGAACTCCGGCCAGGTGTGCAGCGCGAGGTGGGACTCGGAGATGACCACGACCCCGGAAACGCCGTTGGGACTGAACCGGTGGAACGAGATCGACCAGACCTGCACTCCGGCCACTTCCGCCGCGCGGACGAGGATCTGCTCGACGGACTCGACCTTGCCGATGACGGCCGGGTTGCAGCCCGACGCCTCGACGATGTAGTGGTGGCCGATCGTGTTCATGGCGAACCGATACTACAGCCCGGATCCGGACCTGTCAAATACGCTTCGGATGCGGTCCGCCTTCTCCTGTAGTACGCACGTTAGCGCAGCATTCTGAGAAACGACACCACGCCCGTGGCCGCCAACGTAACGATGGCGCCGGCGCCGAGGACGCCGGCGGCGATTGCCAGCCCGGCGCGGCGGCGGTCGAGGCCGAGCAGCCATGCCAGCAGCGTCCCCGAGTAGGCCCCGGTTCCGGGCAGCGGGACCGCGACGAACAACGCCAGTCCCAGCAGTTCGTAGCGCTCCACGTACCGGCTGCCCTGGACGCGCACGCGTTCCACCTGAGCGTGCACCCAGGGGAATGCGGCCAGCCAGCGCGCGTACAGCAGATCGAGGACGAGAAATCCGGGAATCACCAGCAGGCAGTTCACCCCGACGCTGACCGCGAACACGAGCAGCGGATGGTAGCCCATCGCCAGACCGAGGGGAATTGCTCCGCGCAGCTCGATCCACGGCACCAGCGTCACCGCGGCAACGACGAGCAGACCTCTCACGATTCCGCGTTCAGCGCCGCCCGGCGGGCCTGCCGGATCCGGCGGCGGGCTTCCGCTTCACGGAACCGGCGCTGAGCCGCGTCGGTGTCAGGCCGGTAGGCTGGCACGGGCCGCACTCCCTCTGCGGTCACGTGCACCATCGTGATGTAGGCGGTGCAGGTGTGCCGGCGCCGGCCGGTGAGCGGCGCTTCCGCCACCACCCTGATCCCCACTTCCATCGACGACCGGCCGACGTGATTGAGCGCCGCGTGATAGATGACAATCTCGCCGACGCGGATCGGCGCGAAGAACGAGAGGGCGTCGATCGAAGCGGTGACGACCGGACACCGGCAGTACCGGAGCGCAACGATCGATGCGGCCTGATCCAGGTCGATCATCAGCTTGCCGGCGAACATGAGCGTTCCGAGCACGGCATCTTCGGGAAACACGATGCGCGACATTTCCAGCGTATGCGGCAGCCCCGCCCCATCGTCCTCGAGGGCGTCCTCCTGGGAGCGCCCGGCGAGCACCTCGTCGCGCCGCTGCTTGCGGCTCCTCGCGGCCGTGTGGCGGGTCTCCTCCCCGGCATCGGCGGGGACGATCCGCGTGCCGACCGGCCGCGGGCGCCCCTGATCGTCGACGGCGACCATCGCCAGGTGTGACGAGGTAGTGCGCCGGCGCGCGCCGGTGCGCGGGTCTTCCGCGTACACATCCACGTCGACTTCCATCGACGATCGGCCGACGTACTCGACTCGCGCGTGGAGCGTGACGAGGTCACCGATGAGGACGGCGTGGAGGAAGTCGAGCTCGTCCATTCCCGCCAGCACGACCGTGCCCTTCGCAACGCGCATCGCGGCCATCGTCGCCGCGGTCGTGATCCAGTGCATCATCTGCCCGCCGTACAACGAGCCGCGCGTGTTCGCGTGCTCGGGCAGCACAAGCTGGACCATCTCCAACTCGGTGTCGCGAATCGAGGGCATGCCGAGCTTAGGAGGCGGCTTCCTCGATGAAGCGGATGACGGTGTCGATGCCCTTGTAGAAGTTGGGGAGATGAAATTTCTCGTTGGGCGAGTGGAGGCCGTCGTCGGGCAGGCCGAAGCCGAACAAGACCGTCGGGATTTTGAGCACCTTGTCGAATTTCGAGACAATCGGCACGCTGCCCCCCTCGCGGATGTAGACGGGCTCCCTCCCCCAGACTTCCGCGGCGATGCGCGCGGCGATCTTCACCGGGGCGGCCGCGGGGTCGACCACCACGGGATCGCTGCTGGCCAGATCGCGCACCTCGACGCGCACGGAGCTCGGAGCGAGCTTGCGCACTTTCTTCTCGAACGCGCGATAGACGGCTTTCGCCTTCTGGTCGGGCACCAGGCGCATGCTGATCTTGGCCAGCGCGCGGGCGGGGATGACGGTCTTCGAGCCGGGACCGGTCCACCCTCCGATCACGCCGTTCACGTCGAGGGTCGGGCGGGACCAGCGGCGCTCCAGGATGGCAAACCCTTCTTCACCCGGTGAGCTGTCGATGCCCATCTCGCGGAGGTACTGCGATTCGTCAAAGGGCAGCCGGGTCCAAGACTCCTTCTCCTCCGGGGTCGCCGGAGTGACGGGCGTGTAGAATCGCGGAACGGTGGCCCGCCCCCGGCGGTCCTTCAACCCGGCGATAATCGTCCCCAGGGCGTTCAGCGGATTGGGGATCGCTCCGCCGTGTTGTCCCGAATGCGCATCCTTCGCCGCTCCGAAGACCTCCACTTCGGTGTAGACCAGTCCGCGCAGGCCCGTGACGATGGTCGGGAGGCCCGGCGCGAACAGCTGGCCGTCGGAAACCCAGGCGAAGTCGCAGGCGAGTTTCCGGCCGTGGCGCTCGACCCAGCGGCTCACCGCGGGGCTGCCGATCTCTTCCTCTCCTTCGACGACGACCTTCACGTTGAGGGGAAACCCGCCTCCGCCACGGGCCACCGATTCAAGCGCCTTGACGACCGCGAACACCTGTCCCTTGTCATCGGACGCCCCGCGCGCGAACAGGTCATCGCCCCGCCGGGTCGGCTCAAACGGCGGGCTGGTCCACTCATCCAGCGGGTCGACCGGCTGGACGTCGTAGTGGCCGTAGAACAGCGCGGTCGGACGGCCCGGAGCCCCGTGCCACTCGCCGTAGACGAGCGGGTGGCTGCCTTCGATCGGGATCAGCTCGGTCGTCAGCCCGATCGCGCGCAGGTCGTCGGCGACCCACTCGGCGGCACGCTTGACGTCAGCGGCGTGGGCGGGGAGCGTGCTGATGCTCGGGATCCGCAGAAACGCTTCCAGTTCCTCGACGAACCGCTGCCGGTTGTCCTGCGCGTACGTGAGTCCACTCAAACGGGCACCCCCACTTCGTGACTGGTGACTCGTGACTGGTGATTCGTCAGTTCGACAATGCGACTGCCCGGCCTTCTAGCCCCACGGAACACGCATATGCCGTGACAGTCACGAGTCACCAGTCACGAGTCACTTCTGTTCAAGGCGCACCTTCAGCGTGATCGTCACGGGATCTTCGGCCACAAACACGAGAAAGCGTGGGATCGGAATCTTGAAGTCGGACATCTTCACGGTAACCTGCCCTTCGGCGAGATACGCGTCCTTCAGCGCGGTGACGCGAACCGGAATCTCGACGTCACGCGTCGTTGCCTTGATGGTCAGGCGACCCCGGAGGACCGCGCGGAACGGCAGGCCGCCGGGCCGCTCGGCCGCTGCCGTCCCGCGAAACGTGATGAACGGGTAGCGGCTGGTTTCCAGAAAGTCGGCGCGCATCTGGCGGTCCCGCACCCCGATGCCCGTCGTGATCGTGCGCGCGTCAATGCGGGCCTCGACCTCCCCGGCGAAACCGCCGTCCCGCTCCTTGACGGTGACCGTCGCCGTGACGTCGTGGACGACCCCGCGGAATCCGCCGCGGTTGTCCTTGACGAAAAACTCCACGCGGCTGCCGCCACGATCGAGACCAAACGACCCAGTGGGGAGCAGCGTCGCCGCGGCGGCCAGCACAATGGCGGTGAGAAGTTTGATACCCATGACGTCACACCCCCACCGTTGTTGCTACCCACGCCGCGTCACGGGCTTGTAACCACTGAGAATCGGGAACAGGGGAACGCGGGAACACGCGACCGCACCTTCGAACATCATTCAGGTGAACGTTCGTCTTGCTCTCAGTACGCTCGCCTCGCCCGCCGCCCGGGCCGCGGCCGCGCGCTGGCTCCTCGCCGTCTGCGCGTTCGGATACGTCCTGACACTGACGATCATGGTCGCGCTGGGCGGGGGCACCCAGCGGTGGTTCTTCGCGCTGCTCGCGTGGGGACTGTTCGTGTACGTGCCGCTGCGCATTCTCCTCGAAGCGTTTCAGACGATCGCGCCGGCGCTCCGGCGCACGCTGGTGGATCAATCCTCCCATCGCGCCGACCGCTACGACACCCGGCCCACGATCGAATTGATGGTGGAGACTCTGTACGAAGGCAGCGTGACGATGCCGCGGATTGCCACGCCGGTGCAGGGCGTGCGGACGCGGGCCGGTGCAGTGGCCATCTTGCTCCGGCTCCGCCGGCAGGATTCCGCTCCCCTGGCAGTCGTCCTCACCCGCTGTCTCGCCACCGTAGACGTCTGGGTCCGCGATCTGGGGACGGCGGCCGGCCGCGAAGCGTCGGGCAACATCCAGATCCGCTGGGCGGGCGTCCGCGCCGTCATCGGGCTCGCTGCACTCACCAAAGTGCTGATCGCTGCGGCGGCGGACCGGGGTGAACCGCCGTTCGTCACGACGCTCGACCCGCAACTGGCAAACGAGTATCTGGATGCCTGCCTGGATTACTGCGACGACCTCGCGCTGCAGGTCGAGGCGCTTCCGTGGACCGCTCCCGCCTTGGACCTCGAGGTGCCGGCGGGGACCGTCACGGCGGTCCGCGAGCGCTGGCGGGAGTACTGCAACATCGAGCCGCCCGCGGTCGAGGCGCGTCGCGCGTTTGCCGAGACGGTCACCGCACGCTAGGTCCCCTTCCGCGCCGTCAACACGATCCATCGCTTCAGCAACATCCTCGGCCGGTCCCCGGTGTCTCCGATCCGGGCGCGGGTCTCGGGCGCCGCGCGCGCGAGCACCGCTTCAATCCGGCGGGCCCGGGCGGCGTCCGCGCCGGCCAGGTCCATCCAGCGCGCAAACGACATCGGCTGCTCGACCACTGCGGCGAATTCGACCGTTCCGCCCGACGCGGAGACCAGGTCCTGCCATTCCTCAGGCGGCAGCGCGCGCACGTGGCTGGGGTCGCGTAGTCTCTCCAGAGTTTCCATCAGGACGGCGCCGCCCGGGTCGTCGGGCGGAATCTGGTCGACGATCCCGATGCGGCCGTCCGGTTCGGTCACCCGCAGCATCTCCCGGACCGCCG
Source organism: bacterium (assembly GCA_036004445.1). Taxonomy (GTDB): domain Bacteria; phylum Sysuimicrobiota; class Sysuimicrobiia; order Sysuimicrobiales; family Kaftiobacteriaceae; genus DASXUC01. The sequence goes on along the minus strand of DASYRL010000103.1, from coordinate 24,437 downwards.
CATCCACGTGAGGGAAATGATGGGGGGCCCGGCGCACGACCACCATCGAGAACGCGCCGGAGGCAAACGGCAGCGCTTCCGCGTCTCCTTCGACCCACTGGATGGTCTCCCGCTCCCGTGCCACCGCGCGGGCTTCCTGCAGCATGCGCCGGGTGAAGTCCACTCCGACCGTCAGCGCCGCCAGCGGGGCCACGGCACGCGCCGTGAAACCCGTGCCGGTCGCAACGTCCAGCACGCGGTCCGAGGGCTGCGGATCGAGCCGCTCGATCAGCAAGGCAAGATCGTCGTCCCAGGCATGGCTCGCACTCCCCGCATACGCCCCGGCCCGGCGTGCGAACTGCAATCGCACGGCGTACTTGCGCGCCGTGGAATCCAGCCGCCCGCGGTGGACCTCGATGAGCTCGCGCTGCTCGGGCCAGAACATCGCCGGGAGGGCGTCGAGCGGAAACCATGCGGCCGTGCCACGCTCGTCCGCGGGCGCCCGGAAGACGAAATAGTGCGTGACGTTCCACGCGCGCTTGGTGAAGTTGAGGCGTTCACGCGTCCCGAGTAGGCTGATGGTGTCCAATTCGCGCAGCCCGGCCTCCTCAGCGACTTCCCGCCGTGCGGCGGCCTCGAGCGTCTCCCCCGGCTCGCGATGCCCTTTGGGCAGGGAGTACCCTGCGCCGGCGCCCTCTCTGATCAACGCGACGAGCACGCGGCCGTCCTCGAGGCGCAGGACAATCCCGCCTGCCAGCTCGTGGACCGGCGCGCCGGTGGGGCGCGCGTACCAGGAATCATCGATCATGACAGGACCCGTTCCTCACGCCAAGAAGTCGATTCCTGCCATGACCCTTTCCCTCCGCGAGGCGGACATTACCCGCCTGCTGCGCATGCCCGACGTGATCACCGCCGTCGAAGCGGCGTTCCGGCAGCAGGGTGTGGGACGGGCGGTCAATCGTCCGCGGCAGCGCATCACCACCGACGGTTCGGTCATGCACGTGATGTCGGCCGCCCTGCCCGATCTCGGGGTCATGGGCCTGAAGGCATACTCCAGCGCGCCCGGCGGCACGCGCTTCGTCTGCATGCTCTACAGCACGGAGACCGGTGAGCTCCTGGCGGTGATGGAAGCGAACCGGCTGGGGCAGATGCGCACGGGCGCGGCCAGCGCGGTCGCGGCGAAGTATCTGGCCAGGCCGGAATCCGGCGCGGTCGGGATCATCGGGACCGGCTGGCAGGCGCGCAGCCAGATTGCCGCGCTGGCCGTGGTCCGGCCCGTCGCGCTGGTGAAAGCGTACAGCCGCGACCTCCCGCGCCGCACGGCCTTTGCGGAGGAGATGACCGATGAGCTGGGCGCAGACGTCGTGGCGGTCGATTCGGCGGCCGAGGCGGTCGCGGACGCGGACATCGTCGTCACCGCCACCAGCGCACGCGACCCCGTCGTGGCGGGACAGTGGCTGCGGCCGGGGATGCACGTCACCGCCGTGGGCTCCAACTGGGCGGCGCGGCGGGAGCTGGATGCCGACGCCGTGGCCCGGGCGGACCGGATCGTGGTCGATGACCTGGAGCAGGCGCGGATCGAATCCGGGGACCTGATCGCCCCGGCGGACGAAGGCCTGCTCGACTGGAGCCAGGTCAGCGATCTGGGTGCGGTCGTCGCGGGCAACGCGGAGGGCCGCCGCGCGGGCGAGGAGATCACGTTGTTTGAGTCTCAGGGCATTGCGCTGGAGGACGTCGCCGCGATGAAGCTCGCCTATGAACTCGCCGTCGCCCAAGGCGTCGGCGAAACGCTGGCGCAGCATCGTGAATCGTGAATGGTGAGTCGTGAATCGGGCTAAGGAGACCCCATCCATGGAAATCAGTGTGTCCACCGAGGCGCCGGAAACCGTTGCCTGCGATGCGGTAGCCCTTGGCGTGTTTGCCGACGGCGGACTGCAGGGCGCTGCCGGCCGGCTCGACGAGGCGCTGGGTGGCCTCCTCTCCCAGGCCCTCGCGGAAGAGCGGTTCGACGCGAAGCCCGGGAGCACGTTTGTCCTGCACACGCACGGACGCATCCCGGCCAAACGGATCATCGCCGCGGGATTAGGCCCCCGGGCGGCGTTTGAGCCCGACCGGTTGCGGCAGGCCGCCGCGGCCACGGTCCGGCGCGCAGCAGAACTCCACGCGGGGCACTTGGCGCTGACTCCCATCGCGATTCCCCCCTATCCGCTTCCGGCGCTGACCGAGGCGCGGGTCGAAGGCGCCATCCTGGGAGCCTACCAGTTCACGCGCTACAAGTCGCGGCGGGGAGGCGAAGTCGGCCGCCTTACCCTGCTGGCGGAGTCCGCCCAGCGCCGCGACGTTGAAGCCGGAATACAGCGCGGCCGGCTCTTTGCCGACGCGACGTGCTTCGCGCGCGACATTGTCAACGAACCGCCGAACGTGGTCACCCCCGCGTACGTGGCCGAGGTCGCCGAGGACGTCGGGCGGCAGACCGGTCTGGAGACGACGATTTTGGACGAAGATGCGATGCGCGCGCAGGGCATGGGCGCCATCCTGGCCGTGGGCCAGGGGAGCGCGCTGCCACCGCGCCTCATCAGGATGGAATACGCGCCCCCGAGGCCCCGCAAGACGGTGGCGATCGTCGGCAAGGGCGTGACGTTCGACAGCGGCGGGCTCAGCCTCAAGAAAGCGGAAGACATGGTCACGATGAAGTCGGACATGGCGGGGGGCGCGGCGGTCCTGGCGACGATGCGGGCGCTGACCGCGCTCGCGCCGCCGGTGCGGGTGCTGGGCATCATTCCCGCCGTCGAGAATCTCCCGAGCGGACAGGCCACCAAGCCCGGCGACATCATCCGCGCGCTGAACGGCAAGACGATCGAGATCAACAACACCGACGCGGAGGGCCGCGTGATCCTCGCCGACGCGCTGTCCTACGCCGCGCAGCAGGTGCCCGACGAGATCATCGACCTTGCGACCCTCACCGGGTCCGCCATGGTCGCCTTCGGATACCTCGCGGCTGCCGTGATGGGAAACGACCAACCGCTCGTGTCTCGCCTGCTCGACGCGGCCGGGGCCGCCGGCGAACGGATGTGGCAGCTTCCCCTGTACGACGAGTTTCTCGAAGAGATGCGCAGCCTCGTGGCAGATCTGAAGAACTCCGGCGGGCGCTACGGCGGGGCAGAGAAGGGAGCGGTGTTCCTCCGCGAGTTCGTCGACGGCCGGCCCTGGGCCCACGTCGACATCGCGCCCGTGGCGTTCCTCGACACGAAAGAAGGCACCGGCCCGTATCTCCCCAAAGGCGCGACCGGCTATGGGGTGCGGACCCTGCTCACGTACTTGAGTGGCTGAGCACCCAGATCTCGCGGGTCTCCGGCAGCGTCGCGGCTGACAGTTCGATCGTCTGCGGACGCTCCGTGGGGCGTTTGCCTTCGGTAAAGGCGTCACAAAACCCGATCGGCCAGTTCCGGTTCACCTCGGTCTTGTAATGCATCGGGATCACGACGCGCGGCCGAAGCTGATCGACAACCTGCTCGGCTTCCTTGGGCCCGCAGGTGAAGTGGCCGCCGACGGGGAGCATCAGGACGTCGAGCCGGCCGAGCGCCGACACCTGGTCCGCGGTGAGCAGATGCCCGAGATCGCCGGCATGCGCGATCCGGAGGCCGTCCGCCTCATAGATGAAAATCGTGTTCTTGCCGCGATCCTTCCCGTTGGACGTATCGTGATAGGTCGCCACTCCTGAGATGGTGAATGGGCCGACGCGTTCGTTGACGTCCGCCCAGTCTTTGCCCGCATCCTTGAGCCCACGGATGACCTTCGGGTGCCCCTTCACGGCGGCGACGTTGCTGTGATCACCGTGTTCGTGCGACACCGTCACCGCGGTGGCCGACACGTCGGGGATGGGATAGCCGACCTTGGCGTCATACGGATCGATCAGGATCGAGCTGCCCCCGGATTCCAGCCGGAACATCGCGTGCCCGTAGTAGGTCAGCTTCATCGCGTCACCCTCCTCTGCGCTCCAACATCGTGCGCTGGTACAGAACTGCCGCCGCCGCGGCGCCGAGGAACGGCCCGACCCAGTACACGTACTGGTCTTGCCAGAAGCCGGAGAACAGCGCCGGGCCGAACGCCCGCGCGGGGTTCATGGCCGCGCCGGTGAGGGCACCTCCGGCAAAGATGTCCATCGTGATGACCAGCCCGATGGCCAGCCCCGCAATGGCATGCGGGCCGCGCGGATCGACCGCGGTCCCGAAGATGACGAAAATGAGCAGAAAAGTCAGGATCGCCTCCACAACGATGCCGACGCCCGGCGTCACGCCCGCGGCCAGCGCAGGTGTACCCAGATGCACGGCCTGGCGGGTGCCCTCGGGGAACGCCGCGGTCAGCAGCAGCGCGGCGATCGATGCGCCGATCAACTGGGCCGCCATGTAAGATAATCCGCGCCCAAGCGGCTGCCGTCCGGTGACCAGGAACCCCAACGTCACGGCCGGATTGAAGTGGCCGCCGGACACCGCGCCCAGCGCCAGCACCATCGTCCCGATTGCCAGTCCGTGGGCAAACGCAATGCCGACCAGCCCAACCTTTCCGCCGGTGAGCTGATCGGCCAGAATCGATCCGGCGCCGATGAAGATGAGGGTGAACGCGCCGACGGCTTCGGCGAGAAACGCTTTCCACAGTGGGGTCTCCACGCGGCACCTCCGCGGCCAGGCCTGAGTGTCTGCTTTTCGCCGATCGTCAAGCGTTCCTTCCACCGAGGGATCTTGGCCACGTTTGCTCGGGTGTCGCTTCAAAGCGTAGTGGGCCTGGTCAATCCGAGCCGCCCGACGCGGAGCGCGGGGGCCGCCTCCCAGCCGATCGCTGCCACTTGGCGCGCGGGTACAGACTCGCAAGGGCTGGTGAACCCGATGCCGAAGGTGATTTCCACACAAACAGAAAGAGGCGATCCGGATGCACAACGTCGTGCACGTGGAGATTCCGACGAAAGACATCGCGAAGGCCAAGCGGTTCTACGGAAAACTCTTCGGTTGGAAGTTCCGGGACTTCGATCCCGGATATACCCTCTTCGATCCGGGCCGAAAGGGTGTCGGGGGTGGGATCTACAAGGTCAAGTCGATCCCGACGAAATCACCGGTGCGGGTGTACGTCTATGTCGCCGACGTCGACAAGACTCTCTCGCAGGTGCGGTCCGCGGGAGGCAAAATCCTCCAGCCCAAGGCCGAGGTTCCCGGGTGGGGCTGGTACGGGGCGTTTCGCGATCCGCAGGGGACCGAACTCTGGCTCTGGCAGCGCTCACGCCGCAGGCGTCGCTGACGCCCGCGGCCCGGAAACGCGGAATCGCGGAATCGCGAGCCAGACGTTTCCTGTTTGGGTTGTCTGCGCGTTTCCGCGTTTCCCCGTTTCCGTGAGTTATCCGTGCAGCTCCAGGATGTCTCCATCCTGTAGTAGGTGGTCCCGCCCGACCATCTGTCCTTGATAAGTATCCCCACCCCACAGCCGCGCGTACTTCAACTTCACGACGAAGTCCTTGTGGACCGCCTCTGCGGCATCGAGGACGGTCGCGCCCTGTTTGAGGATGAACGGAGCCGACAGGTCCACCTTCCTGCCCGGGGGTTTGCTGTACACGCGGATCACTCCGAGCAGGCGGAACAACTGCTCGCGGAGGGTCTCTAGCCCCGTCCCCGCCGTCGCCGATACCGGCAGCACTGGCAGCCGGCCGCCCAGGAATTCCCGCAGCAGGACGAGGCGATCGCCCGCGCCGCGCGAATCGAGTTTGTTGGCCACGACCATCGTCCGCTTGTCGCCGGGGGCGTCGATGCCGTCGGCAACGAGCCGGATGTTGGCGGCGGCCAACTGATCGAGGACGGCCTGCGTTTCGGACAGCAGCTCGTCGGACGCGAGGTCGGCGACAAGCACGGCGGCGTCCGCCGTCCGGATAATCCCGAACAGCCACCCCTCGGCGAACTCCGGGGTGACCGGCGGGAGGTCGACCAGCTGAACCTGCACGTTCTCGAAGGTGCTCATGCCCGGCTGCGGAGCGCGCGTCGTAAAGGGATAGTCTGCGACGTCGGGCTCGGCGTTGGTCAGGGCGGCCAGGAGCATCGACTTCCCGACGTTGGGGCCGCCGACCAGCACGACCTGGCCGGCGCCTTCCTTGTCGATCTGGAAGAACGGCTTGCCCCGCGCGGCGCCCTTCTTGCGCTGCTGCACCTCGGTGCGCAGCCTGGCGATGCGCCGCTTGAGGTCGGCCTGCATCTTCTCCGTCCCCTTGTGCTTGGGGATCGTCGCCAGCATTTCCTCAAGCGCAGTGAGTTTGTCGTGCGCCGTCGCCGCCGCCTTGAACTTCTTGTCGGCGGCCATGTAATCCGGAGTGAGATTGGCGGGCATCCCCGGCTCACGTGACTTCGAACTTCTTCACGATCCGCTCGTCAAGCTCGAGGCCGAGTCCCGGTCCCTGCGGGACCTCGATGACCCCGTCGGTGGGCTGCGGAAACGGTTGGACGAAGATGTCGCGCAGCGGGTTGGGCGCGTAGAAGTATTCGTAGGTCATCAGGTTGGGGACGCTGGCGGCCACGTGCAGCGAGGCCAGATGTGCGATGCCGGCGCTGAACCCGGTGTGCGGCGCGTATCGAAGGTTGTGGGTGTGGGCAAGCACACCGACGCGCCTCGCTCCCGTCGGGCCTCCGATCCGGGCCACATCGGGCTGGACGATGTCAATGGCGCGTCGGTGGATCAGTTCCCGAAAGCCAAAGACGCCGAACTCGCTCTCCCCGGCCGCAACGGGGATGGCCTGCCCGGCTCGGACGCGCCGGTAGCCATCCAGGTCGTCGGGCGGCACCGGCTCCTCGAGCCAGGTGATGTCGGCGTCTTCCAGCTGCCGGCCGACTTTGATGGCGGTGGCCGCATCGTACGCGCTGTTCACGTCGAGCATGATCTCCACGTCGGGGCCGACGGCCTGCCGGATCGCGCGCACCGACGCCACGTCGGTCCGGCGGCCTCCCAGCGCGGCGGCGCGGCCGATCTTGACCTTGATCGCGGTGTGCCCCGACCGGATCTGCTGCTCCGCTTCGGCCACCATCACCGGAATGTCGGCGAAGTACACGGACGACGCGTAGCAGGTCACGCGGGAGCGGCCGGCACCCCCCAAGGCCTTGTACACCGGCAGGCCGGAGGCTCGGCCGAGGATATCCCAGAGCGCGGTATCGATCCCGCTCATGGCCTCGAAGACGAACCCGCGGTAGTGACCCCACCCCCGGAGCTGGCGGAACATCTCGTCCCACAGTCCCTCCACGTCGTGGGGATCGCGCCCGAGGATCACCGGCGCCAGCATCTGGTCGATCACGGCCTTCGTCACCTGCGGGGCCTTGCGCACGATACACTCGCCGATCCCGCTGATGCCGTCGTCGGTCCGGACCTCCACCAGGGTGGCGGAAAACGTGGGAAACGCACCGATGCCGAACTGGATGGGCGTGTCCAGCGTGCCCTGCAGCATCCGGCACTTGACGCTCTCAATTTTCATCGCACTTCTGCCTTTTCGTGGTCTGGCTGCCGACCGCCTACTGCGCACTGCCTGCTGGGTCTTACCGGAACATGTCCTTTTCTGCCACGCGCAGCAATCGTGCGGACGGTGAGGTGCCGGCGTCGTACCGCGCACCACGGATCACCACGAGCGGCGTCCCTTCGGCGGCCTGCCCCTGCAGCAGGCTCGCGGCGGCGGCCAGCTCATCCGCCACGGCCTCTACAGAGGCGCGCAGGGTGTAACCGCTGCGATCCACCTGGCCGATGAAGCTCAGCAGCGGTTCCAGTCCCGCCGAGCCGATGGCCACCCCTACCGTGCCCTCGCGGAAGGGACGTCCGTGGGAGTCGTTGATGACCACTGCGGCGTCCACGCCGAAGGCATCGCCCACGGCCCGGCGGATCGCCGCGGCCGACGCATCCGGATCTTGCGGCAGCAGACACACCCAGCTCTCACCCAGACCGACATTGCTGTGATCCACTCCGGCGTTTGCGCACACGTACCCCAGCCGGTGCTCGGCAATGACCAACCCGGGACGGACGCGCAGGATCGCCCGCGACTCGTCGAGGATCACCTGCACGAGCCGCGCATCCTTCCCCGACAGCCGGGCGAGCCGCTGCGCGTCGTCGCCGGCGGCAACCTCCGCCAGGTCGCGGACGCTGCCCTCGGCCTTGGATACCACTTTCTGCGCGACGACCAGGACGTCCCCGTCGGCCGGCGGGATCCCGGCGATCCGGAGGGCCCCGATGATGAGCGCCGCGAGATCGGCCCCCGAGCGGACTTCGGGGATGCCTTCGGGGGCCCAGGCCGACAATGACCGCATGGCCTAGCGTTGGCCCGGGTCCCGGGTCCCGAGTCCCGTAATGCGCAGTCCGGCATGCTTCCTCTTATACCGCTGGTTGATCTGGATCATCAGCGCCCCGAGATGCTCTAAGGTGTGCGCCCAGGTCAGCGGGCCCGCATCGACTGGGACCAGGTCGATCGCCCGGATGAGCGCCCCCACGGCGTCGCGGGCGGTGGCATCGTTGCCGCACAGCAGCACATCCCCGTGCAGGGGCTGGTCGAAGTCGGCCAGCAGGTCCGCGCTGACGGTGTGAAACGCGCTCACCACCCGCGCCTGCGGCAGCATCGCCTGCGTCCGGGCGGCGACCGATCCTTCGTCGGGAACCGCGAGCTCGACCGGACGGGCACGCAGCAGGGGCACCGTTGGATCCACCACGACTTTGTCGGCCGCACTGCCTGCCAGCGCAACTACGCTGGCGCGGTGCGCCGCGTACGGCACGGACAGGATGATGACGTCCGCTTCGCGCGCGGCGTGCTCGTTGCTCGCACCGCCGACCTGCGGCAAATCGAGCGCCGCGGCGGCCGAGCTGGCCCTCGCCGGGTCCCGGGACCCGATGAGCACGGCGTAGCCGGCAGACGCGAGCCGGCCGGCGAGTCCCGTCCCCAACCGGCCGGTGCCGCCGATCAATGCAATCTTCATATCCCTCTTATCCCTCTTATCGCTCGTATCCCGTAGTTAGCGTTGGGGGACCGGCGGTCGCCACGGCGTACGCGGCAACCGGAAATCGATTCGCCGCCGCCGCGATGGCGCCGCCGGAGACCGCGTGGATGAGCTCGGGGTAGCGCTCGATGTAGTCCAGACCCAGATCGAACAGCTCGATCTCTGCCAGCGCCTGCGCCATGCCCGCCGTCGTCTCCAACCGCAGCGCCAGGCTGCCGGTCAGGAACTCACGCGCGTCGGCCAGCTCGGCCGGCTCCGGCCCCTCAGACGCGAACCTCCGGATCTCCTCGACGATGCTGCTGACGACCCTCGCCTCGTTTCGTGGGTTGATCCCCGCCCGCACCCACCACGGTCCCGCGATCAGGCCGGCACGGAGGTCACTGTACGCGTAATAGGCCATGCCTTGCTGCTCCCGCACGCGCTCGCCCAGGCGTCCCATCATCCCGAGCTGTCCGAGCATCAGGTTCGCCATCATGGTCGGATAGTACGCGGGATCGGCTCGGGTAATCCCGGGGATCCCGACGACGATGTCGGACTGTACCTTCCCCGGGAGGCGGACTTCCGCGCGGAGCACGGAGGAGGGAGCGGATACCGGCGGAGCCTCTGGCAGCCTCCAGCGGGCGCCGCCGCCCCACGACTCGAAGGTCCTGCGGAGCAGCGAGAGGATCGCGTCTGTGGACAGATCGCCGACGACGGCCAGGATCGTGGCCCCCGGATGGTACCAGGCGGCGTGAAATGCCGCGAGGTCGTCGCCCCGCAGGGAGGCCACGACGGCTTCATCGCCGTCGGGCACGCGCGCGTGCGGATGTCCGGCGGGAAACGCCAGGGCCCGGAAGGTCCGTTCCGCCATGGCACGGGTATCCTGCTGCGCCATTCGCAGGCCCGTCACCAGCTCGCCGCGTACGTTGACCAGCTCGGGTTCGGGGAACGATGGGTGCATCAGCATCTCACCCGCCATGGCGAGGACCGTCTCCGCATCTTCGCGCAGCGCGCGGGCGCCGACGGTCACGGTCTCCATCCCGGCGCCGATGGTGACCGCCGCCCCGATGCCGTCCAGCGCCTCGGCGATCTCCCGGGACGCCCACGACCGCGTCCCCCGCGTCAACAGCGCCGCCGTCAGGCGCGCCAGCCCACTGCGGGCGCCGTCATACATCGCGCCCGCCTTCACGTACCCATGCAGCGTGATCACACCGCTGCCGGGCTGGTTCTTGACGAGAGCGACCAACCCGTTGTCGAACACGACGCGCGTCACCGTCTCCGGCGTAATCGGCAGGGTGCGCATCATGACGCGACGGCCTCGCGGCCGCGGGAGGGAGCCGGTTCCGCGGGCAGGTAGATCCCGACGCTGCGGTTGGCGGCGGTCAGGTAGGCGGCGGCGACGCGCATGAGATCATCGGCGCGCACGGCCTCGATGCGCGCCGGCAGCGCGTCGAACACCTCGGGAGTGCTGACGACGGCGAAGGCGCCCATCGCCATCGCGCGGCGGAAGACCCCGTCCTGCGCGTAGACGTACTGGGCCCGCGCCTGCTTCTTGACTCGCTCGAGCTCGGCGGCGGGCACCGGGTCGGTGGCCAGCGCTTCGAGTTCCACTACCATGCGCTCCTCGATCACCGCGGGCGCCACGTCCGTGCGCGCCGTGGCGGAGACGTAGAACAACGTGGGGTCCGTGCTCGGCGCGATCGACGACGACGCGTCGGCGGCGAGCCCGCTCTCCACCAGCGCCCGGTAGAGGCGCGCGCTGCGGCCGACCACCACCTGATCGAACGGTACGATACCCGTGAATCCGGACAGCACGCCGTCGAGGACCAGGAGCGCCGGCAGATCCGGGTGGGTCGCCGACGGCGCATGGTACGCAAGGTACACGTGCCCGGTGGCGCCTCCGGGCCGCTGGAGCACCACCCGCCGCTCACCTTCCTGGCCGGGTTCAAACGCCCGCGGGCCGGGCGGGACCGTGCCCGACGGCAGCGCGCCGAAGGCCTGCTCGATCCGGGCCAGCACCGCGTCCACGGAGAAGTCGCCGACCGCCACGGCGACGGCGTTCGCGGGATGGTAGTACGTGCGGTAGTGTCGCAGGAGATCGTCGGCGGTGATCCGCCGCAGGTCGTCCTTCCATCCGATTACGGGCGTGCGATACGGGTGTACCTTAAACGCGATCGCGTCGATCTCTTCGCGCAGCAGATATCCCGGGTAGTTCTCGCTGCCCTCGCGCTCCGAGATGATGACGGTGCGCTCCCGCTCGACCTCCTCCGGATCGAAGATGGTATTCACCATTCGGTCGGCTTCCAGGTCGATGGCCACGTCGAGGTGCGTGGCCGGCAGCACTTCATGGTAGGCGGTGTAGTCCTTCCACGTGAACGCGTTCCACCGTCCGCCGAGACGCTCGATGAACCGGGTCAAATCGCCTTTCGGATGCGCCGGCGTGCCTTTGAACAGCATGTGCTCGGTCCAGTGGCTGATCCCGGTCAGCCCGGGCAACTCGTTGCGGCTGCCCACGCGATACCAGACCCAGAACGTCGCAACCGGCGCCGTATGGTCTTCGAGCAGCAGCACGGCGAGGCCGTTGCCCAGCGAGTGCAACCGAGGGGGAGTCATGTCATCGATTGCGGTTCTCTCTGGTGAAAGGCATCCCCTGTTATGCTGGAATTGATGACGCTGACCCGCGGCGAGATCAATCGCTACCGCGCGGCCGTCCTCGCCGCCCATCGGGTGAACGCCGCCCGGGCCGGCCTGCGGTTCGTCAACGCGCTGGGGTTTTGCTACGCGTTCACCGGAGGACGCGGAGACCTCCCGGGGCTGTTCGACGTGCTGGCGACGCGGAGCGTTGACCGGATGTGGAGCTGGGCGTGGCAGTGGAAGGACGAGCTGGTCGCCCGGCGCCGCGTCTACTATGGCAAAGTACTCCACGGCAGACCGGCGTACGTGTCGCTGGCCTACCTGCCGCACTTCTACGCCCTGTCGGGCAACGTCGGCGACGCCGACGACTACCTGCAGGCGTATCGGGAGGGCCGGCTCAGCATGCTGGCCCGAGACATCTACGCAGCCATCCACGCCGACGGCCCGATCTCGACGTGGACGCTCCGGCGCCGCGTCGTCCCGCGGGGCACGGGCTCGGGAGCCTTCCAGCGCGCGCTGGCGGCGCTGCAATCGACGTTCCTGATCGCAAAGGTCGGCGAAGTCGAACGGGGCAGCTACAGCTTCATTTGGGATACGTTCATCCGGTGGATGCCCCAGATCGCGGTGGACGCGGGCGCGTTGACCGCGGTTCGCGCCGCGGCGGGGGTACTCGAGCGATACTTGAGGACCGTCGGCGCTGCTCCACCGCGCGTCATCGCCGGCCTCTTTGGCTGGCCGAGCAGTCTCCTCCACGACGCGCGTACGAACACCCAGACCGTCATCGAGGCGGCCGTCGAAGGAGCACCGGTCCTCGCGCATCGAACGCTCGGAGCAGGACGCCGGTGATGCGGAAGATCCTGCACGTCGACATGGACGCGTTCTTCGCCGCCGTCGAGCAGCTGCGGCGCCCGGAGCTGCGTGGGAAGCCGGTGGTCGTCGGCGGCGACGGCAACCCCCACAAACGCGGCGTGGTCTCCACCGCTTCCTATGAGGCGCGCGCCTTCGGCATTCACTCCGCCATGCCGCTGCGCATCGCCTACAAGAAGTGCCCGCACGCGGCCTTCCTCCCGGTTGACTTCCCCGCATACGGTGACTTCTCGCGGCGGATCAGGGCGATCTTCCACGAGTACACGGCCCTGGTGGAGCCGCTGTCGCTGGACGAGGCCTTTCTCGACGTGAGCCAGCGCCCGGAAGACCCGCTCGCGATCGCCCAGGATATCCGGCTCGCGATCCGGGACCGGACCGGACTGACCGCCTCGGTCGGGGTCGGCCCCAATAAACTCCTGGCCAAGATCGCGTCCAATCTGCGCAAACCCGATGCGGTCACGGAAATCCGGCCGGAGACCGTCGACGCAATGCTGCGCGACCTGCCGGCGACCGTCCTGTGGGGGATCGGTCCCAAGACGGCAGCCCGGCTCGCGATGGAACTGCACGTGCAGACGGTAGGGGATCTCTGCAACGTCCCCCTCGCAGCGCTTCAGGCGCTGCTCGGGGAGCATCACGGCGGGTACCTCTACCACACCTGCCGCGGGGAAGACGACAGCCCGGTCGTCACGGATTGGGAACCGAAGTCGATCAGCCGCGAGACCACCTATCAGTGGGACACCCGGCGGCGAGAGACGATCGTGAACACGATCACGTCGCTGGTGGACGAGGTCATAGACGACCTGCGCGAGGAAGGGTACGGGGCGCGGACGGTCACCGTAAAGATCCGCTATCGCGACTTCCGCACGCACACCCGGGCGCAGACCCTGCCCGCCCCCGTGGAAGACGCCGCCGCGGTGCTGACCACCGCCATCGCCCTGCTGGAGCGCTTCGCGATGGATCGCCCCGTGCGGCTGGTCGGCGTGCGGCTGTCCAACTTCCTCAAGAGCGGGAACAGAGAACGGGGAACCGGGAACAACACCTGACGCCGGATCGCCTGTTTCCTGTTCGCTGTTCCCTGTTCCCGTCAGGTAAGCCGCTTCACCGCCGCGGCCACTTCGTCGTAGTTCGGCTCCACGCCGGGATTGTCGGAGACCCAGCGGTAGGTCACCGTGCCGTTCGCATCGACGACAAACGCCGACCGCTTGGCGGTCCCGGCCATCATGCCCTTGAGGAAGTTGGGATCCTCGACCCCGAACGCTTTGACGGCCTCGCGCGTGAAGTCGCTGAGCAGCGGGAAATTCAGGCCGTTCGCTTCCTTGAACGCCTGCTGCGCGTACGGGCTGTCCACGCTGATCGCCAGGACCTGGGCTCCCAGGTCATTGAACCGGCTGAGGTCGTCCCGAAAGGTACACATCTCTTTGGTACAGACGCCGGTGAATGCGCCGGGAAAGAACAGCAGCACGGTCGGCCGGCCGAGCAGGTCGGCGAGCCGCACGGGCGTGCGATCGCCGGCAATCAGCGACACGTTGGGAACCTTCTGGCCCACGTCGACAGACATGCGTGTCCCCTCGAAGGAACGAACAGGTAGTATCCTCAGGATAGCACGGCAGGAGGCCACCCCGTGCGCGCGAACAGACACGGGCGCCTGTATGAACGTCATCCACATCACCGCCGACCGCATCGACGAACGTCCCGATACGCCGCTGGAGGGCCTCCTGGCCGCCCCCGACGGCGTCGTGTGGGTGGACATGACCGGCCCCACCGACGCCGACGTGGCCGTGCTCCGCGACGTCTTCCGGTTCCATCCCCTGGCGATCGAAGATGCTACCCAGCGGGAGCAGCGGCCGAAGATCGACGAATACGGCAGCTACATCTTCCTGACCGTGCACGTCCCCGAAGCCAGTCTGGCGACCGGCGGTGACGTGATCCTCGACGAAGTCGACATCTTCGCCGGATCGGGGTACGTGGTCACCGTGCACGCCCAGACCATGCCGGTGCTCAGCGACGCGCGGGCCAGGCTGCAGCGCGCGCCGGGGACGATGCGCCCGTTCACGGATTTCGTGCTCTACACGATCGTCGACACGTGCGTCGATACCTATTTCCCGATCATCGACGACCTCGATGACCTCCTCGACGGCATCGAGGACCGCCTCCTGGCCCAGCCGACGCCGGACACCTTGCACCAGCTGTTCACCTCCAAGCAGGCCCTCGTCCACCTGCGGCGGGTCGCGTCGCCGCTGCGGGACCTCTTCAACACACTGACCCGCCGGGATCTGCCGTTTCTCCGCCCCGAGATCCAGAACTACTTTATCGACGTCTACGATCATCTGCTGCGGATCACCGACATGATCGACACGCAGCGCGACCTGGTGGCGGGGGCGATGGACATCTACCTCTCGGCGGTCAACAACCGCCTGAACGAGAACGTCCAGCGGCTGACCGTCATCACGGCGGCGCTGGCCCTGGCGGCCGTGGTCACCGGGTTGTACGGCATGAACTTCGATCTCCTCTACCCCGACGTCCACTGGCGCTACGGGTTCGTGTTCGCGCTCGGCTTGATCTTCGCGTTGTGGACCATCATGACGTACATCTTCAAGCGGCTCGGCTGGTTCTGATCGTGAAACCCTACCCGTCGTTCGGGTTCGTCACGCCCAGGAACATGGCGCTGCTGGTGGACCAGTACGAACTGGTCATGGCCGACAGCTACCTGCGCCAGCAGCTCAACCAGCCGGCCACGTTCGACCTGTTCATCCGGCAGCTGCCGCCGCACCGCGCGTTCCTGCTCAGCGCGGGGCTGGAACCCGCGCTGTACTACCTGGAACACCTCCGGTTTGACGACGAGGCCATCGCGTACCTGCGCAGTCTGGGCACCTTCAGCGATGCGTTCCTGGAGTACCTGCGCGGCTTCCGCTTCACCGGCGACGTGTGGGCGGTTCCGGAGGGGGAGGTCTTCTTTCCCCAGGAACCGGTCCTCGAAGTGACGGCCCCACGGATCGAGGCCCAAATTGTCGAAACGTTTCTGCTCAACACGCTGAACTTCGAGGTCATGGTGGCATCGAAGGCGGCGCGGGTGGTGCTCGCGGCGGCGGGCCGTGCCGTGATTGACTTCTCGCCGCGCCGCGATCATGGTGCGGACGCGGCGCTGAAGGCCGCGCGGGCGGCGTACATCGCGGGCTGCGCCGGGACCTCCAACGTCCTGGCCGGGATGGAGTATGGCATCCCCGTCTACGGCACGATGGCTCACTCGTACATCATGTCCTTCCCCGACGAACTGTCGGCCTTCCGCGCCTTTGCCAAGGACTTCCCCAACAACGCCTTCCTGCTGATCGATACCTACGACACCGTGCAGGGCGCACGCCACGCGATCACGGTGGCGGGCGAGCTGGCGGCCGGGGGACGGCAGCTGCGAGGCGTGCGCATCGACAGCGGCGATCTGGCCGCTCTGTCGATGCAAGTGCGCGCGCTGCTCGATGGCTCCGGCCTGACCGATGTGCAGATCCTGCTGTCGGGGGAGCTGGACGAAGACAAGATCGAGCGCCTGGTCTCCTCCGGCGCGTCCGCAGATGCCTTTGGGGTGGGGACCGAGATGGGCACGTCGGGTGACGCGCCGTCGCTGGGGGGCGTCTACAAGCTGGTCGAAGACAACCAGGGCCCGAAGGTCAAGTTGTCGACGGGGAAGGCGACGCTGCCGGGACAGAAGCAGGTGTGGCGCATCGCCGCCGCCGACGGCCTGCGCGACGTCCTTGCGCTGGTCGAGGAACCGGCGCCGCCGGGCGGCGAGCCGCTGCTGATGAAGGTCATGGAACACGGCCGCACGACCACCGGGGTACGGCTCGAAGACACGCGGGCGCGCGCGCTGTCCCGGCTCCGCGCGCTGCCCGCCGCGTGGCGTCACCTGCACGCGGCGCCCCTGCCGCCGGTCACGCTCAGTGATGAGCTCCAGCGGCTGCAGCGGGAGATGTACGATGCCGCGCGGGCACGGCTGTCGTCGTGACGACAATGCGGCACAAACCAAGCGGCGCAGGTCCGAAGACCCGCGCCGCAGACGAGCATGACGCTCGCCAGTTCGTTACCGCTTCTTCTTGGCCTTGGCCTTCTTCTTCGCCACTGAAATCCCCCCTTCGCGCATCCGCGCTGTTGATCGCGCACCGAATTGGATCGCCGGCCGGTGCGCGGGTGCGTCATCTGCACCCTACCACGCGCCCGAAATTGCTAGACGCGCGTTTGAGTCAACAACATGCGACATGCGCGCGAGATTTTCCTGCTGCGCATGCGCGATCTTCGAAATTTTTTTTCCGCGATGGATGAGCTGACGATCCGGCCGATCGACGACGTCGCAGGGTTGACGGCGGTCGAACACCTGCAGCGCGCGGTGTGGACGATGCCGGACCTCGACGTCGTCCCCCTCCATCACCTGCGTGCGGCGGTGAGCGCCGGCGGTCTCGTGCTGGGGGCGTTCGCCGGAGACGACCTCGTCGGGTTCTCCTACGCGTTCGCCGGAGCGCGCAACGGGACGCCGCTGCTCTACTCGCACATGACCGGCGTGCGCGAGGAGTACCGCGGGCGCGGCGTGGGTCTCGCGCTCAAGCGCGCCCAGCGCGAGGCGGCGCTGGCGCGGGGCGTGGACCGCATCGTGTGGACGTTCGATCCGCTGCAGCGCGCGAACGCATGGTTCAACCATCACAAGCTGGGCGCGGTCGCGTCGCGCTATTACGTCAACTACTACGGCGACATGCGCGACGCGATCAATCGGGGCACCGACAGCGACCGGCTGGAAGTCGACTGGTGGATCCGCGATCCTCGCGTCGACGCCGCGCTGCGCGGCGCGCCGGTGGCCACGGCGCCCGGCGCGGCTGCGCTGGAGATCCCGCCCGACTTCAACGCGCTCAAGATCACCGATCCTGATGCCGCCCAGGCGTGGCGGCTCCGCGTCCGGGAGGCGTTCCTCGATCACTTTGCCCGCGGATACGAAGTCGTCGACTTCACCGGCGGGACCTACGTCCTGGATCGGCGGGAGGCGCGGCATGCGGATCGTTGAGGCTGAACTGCGCCGGATCGCGCTGCCGCTGGTCTTTCCGTTTGAGACCAGCTTCGGACGCGAAGAGACGAAAGTCTGCCTGCTCGTTGCCCTGACCGACGCCGAGGGCCGCCGGGGATGGGGCGAAGTGCCGGCCGCGGCGGCGCCTCTCTATAATGAAGAAACGGTCGGAACGGCCTGGCATGTCCTCGAGGAGTTCATCCTCCCCAGGGTCCTGCGCGGGGACGTCGCCCATCCGCGGGGGTTCCCCCCGCTGGTCGCGGACCTGCGGCGCCACCACATGGCGAAGGCCGGCGTGGAGGCCGCGCTGTGGGATCTGTACTGTCAGGCCGAAGGCCTGCCGCTGTCGGCAGCGCTGGGCGGCACGAGGAAGACCGTGGCGGTGGGGGTCAGCTTGGGCATCGAGCCCACGATCGACGCGCTGCTTGGCCGCGTCGGAGACTTTCTGCACCGGGGCTACCGCCGGATCAAGATCAAGATCAAACCAGGCTGGGACGTCGACGTGGTCGAGCAGGTCCGGCGGGCATACGGCCCGATCCTCCTGCAGGTGGACGCGAATTCCGCCTACACGCTCGAGCAGGCGGAGATCTTCCGGCGCATGGATGGCTACGACCTGCTGCTGATCGAGCAGCCCCTCGCCGAGGACGACATCGTCGACCATGCCGCCTTGCAGGCGCAGCTGCGCACGCCGATCTGCCTCGATGAATCTATCGTGACCCCCGATGATGCGCGCAAAGCGCTGGCGCTGGGGAGCTGCCGGATCATCAACATCAAGGCGGCGCGGCTGGGTGGGCTGACCGCGGGCGTGGCCACCCACGATCTTGCGCAGCGCGCCGGGGCGCCGGTGTGGTGCGGCGGACTCCTGGAAACGGGGATCGGGCGCGCGGCGAACATCGCGCTGGCCTCGCTGCCCAACTTCACGCTGCCGGCCGACGTGTCGGCCAGCGATCGCTACTTCCACGAGGACGTGATCGATCCACCGGTGCGGTTGAACGCCGACGGGACCATCACCGTCCCGACGGGGGCCGGCCTCGGGTTCCGGGTGCTCGGAGACCGCGTGGACCGCTGTACGGTGAAGCGGGCGACCTACGGACCCTGACTCTCGCGCAGCCGCCGCAGGATCTCCCCCAGCCGTTCGATCTCGCGCGCATACCCGGCCAGGTCTCCCTGCCTCAGCAACTGCTGCGCGCGCTCGTACGTCTCGCTGGCCTGGGCGATGAGCTCGCGCACCGATCCCCCAACGGACGGCGGCGGCGCAGGCGTGCCCGGCGGCAGCGGCGCCGGCGGTGCCGCTGCCAGCAGTCGAGAGAGTCCCGCTTCCGGCGTCTCCGCCATGATGATCCGCGGCCCGCTGGCGACGATCACGCGCCGGAGCTCCGGCAGCTGGCTGCGCTCCGCCTGCAAGAACAGCGGTTCCACGTACAGCAACGAGCGTTCCATCGGGATGACCAGCAGATTGCCGCGGATGACGCGCGAGCCCTCCTGGTTCCACAACGTCAGCTGTTGGCTGATCGTCGGATCCTGATTGATGCGCGCCTCGACCTGCATCGGACCAAACGCCAGCCGGTCTTTCGGAAACCGGTAGACGATCAGCTCGCCGTAATGCGGGGCATCGTTGCGCGCAGCCATCCACGCCACCATGTTGTCGCGGTTTGCCGGCGCGAATGGAAGGATCAGCGCGAACTCCGGGACGGTCCCGTCGGCCAGCCGCATCGTCACGTAGTATGGCTCCACCAGCACCGTGTCGCTGCCGAACAGCTCCGTCGGGATGACCCACGGATCTTCGCGGTTGTAGAACACGCGGGGGTCGCGCATGTGGAAGGTGGCGTACATCCGCGCCTGGACCTCGTACATGTCGACCGGATACCGCAGGTGCGCCCGGATGCCCGCGGGCATCGACGACACCGGCTTGAACAACTCCGGGAAGATGCCGGCAAAGCTGGCGGCCACGGGGTCGGTGGGATCCATCAGGTAGAAGTCGACCGTCCCGTCGTACGCGTCGACGACGATCTTGACCGAATTCCGGATGTAGTTGATCCCGGCGAGTGGATCGCCGTCGAGGCCCGGGGTCCCCGGGGCCGGCGTGGAGTACGGGTAACGGGTCGAGATCGCGTAGGCGTCGATGATCCAGACCAGCCGGCCGTCGACCAGGACGATGTAGGGGTCTTCGTCATACGCGAGAAACGGAGCCAGTCTCCGCAGGCGCGTGCCGATCTCACGGGCGAACAGCATCCGGCTGGACGAAGTGATGTCGGTGCTCAGCAGCAGACGCGCATCGGCGAACCGGTAGGCAAACGCCAGCCTCGACAGCGCGCTCAGCCGAATGCCCGCCCGGCCCTGATACGTCCCGTAGACGTTGTCATCCCCCCTGGGGTAGTCGAGCTCATCAACCTTCGTGTTCACGACGACGTACGACTCGGTTGCCTCCCCGAAGTAGATCTGCGGACGGTTCACTGGCAAGTCGACCGAGGACACCGGGGGAATGTCCTTGAGGTAGAACTCCGGCATACCTTCTTCAGACACGCGGTTGACGGGACTCATGACCAGGCCATAGCCGTGCGTGAACACCTGATGTTCGTTCACCCAGGTGCGGGCCTGCGGACTGAGCCGGGACGTCTCCATCTCCCGCGCGGCGAGCATCACCTGCCGCTGGCGGCCTCCGATCCGGTAGCGGTCGATGTCGACGTCGAGGAATGCGTAGTAGGGCCGCAGGGTCTGCAGCTGGCGGTAGGCGGACAGCAGCGGCCGGTAATCCCACAGCCGCAGGTCTTCGACGGTGGCCTGGTTGCGCGCCAGCACGGCCGGGGTGAGGGGTTCGGCGGTAAAGGCTTCCTCCCGGACCCCGTCCAGCCCGAACGCGCGCAGGGTCGCGGTGATGCCGTTGGCGATGTATGGCGTTTCGACCGTGAGCTCGTTCGGCGACACGCGCAGCTGCTGGACGATGCCGGGATACACGCCCAGCCCCAGCACCCACGCGGCGGCGATGGCGACCGCGGTGGCCAGGGCCAGACCCAGGGTCCGCCGGCGGACGTTGATGAACATCAGGAGCGCGCCGAGGATGAACAGCACCGTCAGCAGGCGCAGCGCCGGCAGCACGGCGTGCACGCTCGTATACGTCGCGCCGTAAATCGCCTTGCCTGACGCGTACTCGATCCCGAACCCGTCGAGCCAGAATCCCCAGCCGCGGACCAAGAGGATGACCCCCGCCAGGACGCTGAGGTGGATGCGCACGCGATCGGGCAGCGCCCACGATCCGCGGAACATCAACGCCGAGTAGCGCAGCGAATACACCGCAGCGGCCACGATGAAGACCAGCACCAGCCAGCTGAACAGCGCCGCCTCGATGTATTGATAGACCGGCAGCTTGAACACGAAGAACCCGATGTCGCGGCCGAAGATCGGGTCGGCGGCGCCGAACGGACGCGCGTGCACGAACTGCTGGAACATGGGCCACCGTGCCGACGCGGCGATCCCCGCCGCGAACGACACCAGTGCGAGCACGGCCAGCACCGAGCCCGGCAGCGCCCCCGGCGGGGGCAGACGGTACGATCGCCCGCCACGCGCGCGGCCGAGCTCGATGAGATCCCCGCTGCCGTTCCGCGCGAGCAGCAGCCGGAGGTTGGCGTACAGCAGCGCGAAGAGCACGCCGCCGACGACGACGGTGACGCCGATCCGCGACAGCAGCGGGACCCAGAAGACGCGCCGGTACCCGACCTCGCCGAACCACAGCCAGTCCGTATACCACCGGGCCAGCGTCGGCGCCAACACGAAGAGCAGCAGGAACACCGTAATGAGGATCAACCGCCAGGGATAGCGCACCGCAACGGTCCCCTTTCCTGTGGAGGCTCCGTGGACTAGAATTTAGCCATGGAAGCAGATGACACCCTCTCCCGCGAGCAAGCCATCGGCGTCTTAAGCTCGATCTTCGACCCGGAGATCCCGGTGAACGTGTGGGACCTGGGATTGATCTACGACTTGAACGTGCACGGGCAGGACGTCGACATCAAGATGACCCTGACGGCGGTAGGCTGCCCGATCGGACCGGCGATCGCCTCGGAGATTGAGAACAAGCTGCAATCCGTCGGCGCGGAGCACGTGACCGTGGAGTTTGTCTGGAGCCCACCGTGGACTCCCCAGCGCCTCACCGACGACGGGCGGCTCGCGCTGCAGAGCATGGGGTACCCCGTCTAGTCAGCCGCACGTGCACGTCCTCATCCTCGACGACAACTTGATGTCCGCCTCCGCCGTGCAGTCTCAACTGTGGACGCACGGGCACACGGCGTCCATCGTCGCCTCAGCGAAGCACGCGCTCGACGTCCTGCGCAGGGAAGCCCCGCAGGCGGCCATCGTCAACCTGGCGGCACACGGGTTCGATCCCGCCGAGGCGATCAGAGCGCTGCGGACCGACGCCGCGCACGGACGCGTACGCATCGTCGCCTTCTGCGGGCACACCGATCAGGTCCGCCGCGCCGGCGCGTACGAGGCGGGCGCGGACCTGGTAATCACCAACTCCCAGGCGCTGAAAACGCTCACCGACGTGCTGCAGACAACTACGTGACCGCGGGGGGCCCTGCCGGTCCGGCCGCCAGCCGCGCGAGGAAGCGTCCAACGAGTCCGATCGTCCCGGCCAGCGCGGCCAGAAATCCGACGGGCACCAGCATCAGCAGATCCAGATAGTACTTAAACCCCAACCGGAGATCCGGCAGGTACCACGCGAAACGTACGTCCCACTGCCAGTAGAAGTAGACGACCTGCAGGAGAATCGCATACGCCGTTACGCAGGCGACGCCGAGCGCGCCCAGGAAGGCATCGGCCGGACGCCGCCGCGCCGTCATGAATCCGGCGACCAACGCTCCCGCGGTCAGTGCCGCCGCGGCCTCGACCAGCCGCTGATTGAAGAACGCCAGGATCTGGGCCTCACTGTTGAAGACGCTGAGCGAGAACGCATAGCCACGCAGGAAGAACAGCGCGTAGTCGACCACGAAGAACACCGCGGCGCCCACCAGCGCCGGTCCCAGGAGCCGCCGGCGTGCCACCCACACCAGGCCAACGAGCGGAATCACGACCGCGGCGGCCGCGAGCGGCAGGCGCTGGTGCCGTTCCCGCGTGAGGCGGTCTTCCCGCGCAGTGAAGTAGGTTCTGGCCAGCGCATCGGCGTCCGCCTGCACGCTCTCGGTGCCCACGGGCACGTCGATCTCCAGGATGCCGGCCTGTGCGCGATAGAACGCGTGCTGCTGCTCGATCCAGCGCGACGCGAACTCGGCCGGATCGGCGTCGAGGGCTTCGACCAACGGACGCCCCTGGCTGTGCGACGGTATCGGGATCCCCAGCAGCATCGCGACGGTCGGCGCGACGTCCGTCTGGCGCACGTCCGGGAACCCCGATCCCGGCTTGATACCCCCTCCGGCGAGGACGAGCGGCGTACGTTTCACTACCGGCTCCCATCCCCCGTGCCCGCCGGCATCGAGGTGGCCGTGATCCGAGGTGACGATGAGCGTGTCGCGCGTCAGGTCAAGCGAATCCAGCAGGACGCGGAGATGATCGTCCACGCGACGCGCCGATTCGGCATACTCGGGACTGGCCCCGCCGAACCGATGGCCCACGAGGTCGACGCTGGGGAAATGGATCAGCACCAATCGGGCCTGGCCGCGCTTCAGGATACCTGCGGCACCGTCAGACACTTCGGCGCTGACGCCGTAGAGTGTCTCGGCGGGGACGTCGCCGGTCGGATCGCCGACGAGGATCTGCTCGTCGATCGCCGTCCCGAACAGTTCGGCCCACCCGGGGCTGCCCGCCACGGCCGTGGAGATGCCGGCGCGTTTGGCGGCGGCGAAGAGCGTGTCGACGCGCACCGGTCCCTCGTACCAGTTCGTCGTCACGCCGCTGATCTCGGGAGGCGCCCCGCTGACCAGCGCCGTCCAGCCCGGAAACGACAGCGATGGTTCGCCCGTCCAGGCGACAAACGCTGCGCCAGCCAATCGGAGCGTGTTCAGCACGGTCATCCGCTCCGACGTGTCAACACGCAGCCCGTCGACCACGACGAGCACCACGCGGTCGGCAAGCAGCGGACCGGCAGGCCCCGAGGGCAGCGCGTGGGCGTACGGCGACGGGTATTCGACCATCGCGTTCCACCCGAGCAGCGTCAGCCACTGCGCGGCGTATCCTGCGACGGCCAGGATCGCGATGAGGAGAACAGCGGCGAGGATGTTGCGGATCTTCATGGGGTCGCCGCCTTGTTCGACAGCCGCCGTGGGCCTCCCCCCGGTCAGGATCGCTCCCTGGGGGCAGGTCTTCACTTGAACTATTTGAGCCGCATTTGCGTCAAGTGAAGACTTGACCCCTAGGGGTGGCAATGGTACGCTGACCTCCGTCACAGCCATCAAGCTGGCTGCAGAGAAAGGAGGTGAGGCCGACAATGTGTAGCGAGACCCCGGCCCACCTGGAAAGGTTTCGCGGGTAAGGCGGAGGTTTGCAGTCTTCCGTCTCGCGTCCTGGCTCGTGGGCCGGGGCGCTTTTTTTATGTCTGCGTGTGGGGGGCGAAGGGCATGAGTCAAGCGGCGGGCAGGTAGCACGAGCGACATTGAGATCGGCGAACACCTCCATCACCCTGGTTCTGGTCATAGCTGTCGCTGCGCTCCTGTTTCCACAGGCTGCTGCCGCCGCCGCTCCCACTACCCGTGTCCTCGGCGTCTCCTGGTCGAAGGACGGCGCGGTCGGCAAGATCACCCTCCGGTTTGACGGCCCGGTCAATACCCGCACGCTTTCGACAGGTTCCACCATCACGGTCGACGTCTGGCGCGCCCGGCATACCTGGTGGGGAGCGCTGGCGCCCCAGCACAGCTACGTCCGGGCGATCCTCACCGCCCAGATCACCCGGGATGTCGCCCGCGTCCGCATCTATCTGAGGCGTCCGGCGCGCTACAAGACGTTCGTGAAATCAGAAC
>DASYRL010000102.1:0-24931 GCA_036004445.1 bacterium | reverse complement strand
GGCCCACGCGGAGATCCTCCGGTTGGCGCAGCGCCTGCGCGCGGACGCGACGGTGTTCCGGCGCTGGGCCGGCGCGCTGCGCTACTACCCCCAGACCGGCTGGCAGACCCCGTTGGGCCCGGAACTGCGCGAAGCCGCCGCCGATCTCCACAAGACGGTGGAAGCCGCCGCCGCTCTAGCGGGCCGGTGGGACGAGGAGATCACGTGGCTGCGCTCGCTCGATCGCACCATGCCCGTGGACGACATCCAGCGCGCCCACGCCCAGACCCGCGAAGCCCTGAGCCTTGTCCGCGCCGCCCTCGAGATCTTCAACCGTGTCGTCGCCAATCCTGAGCGGCTGCCCCTGGACGCGCCGTACGGGGCCGGAGCCCCCAAGCGGGTCCATCCCGGCGCGCAGTGCACCTGGGTGGCCGAGCGGGC
Source organism: bacterium (assembly GCA_036004445.1). Lineage (GTDB taxonomy): Bacteria > Sysuimicrobiota > Sysuimicrobiia > Sysuimicrobiales > Kaftiobacteriaceae > DASXUC01. The sequence continues at coordinate 24,511 of DASYRL010000102.1, read as the reverse complement.
CGATACCCTCGCGCGTGAGATCTCCTCGGTGACGCTGCGCAAGCACAACCTGCTGCTGGCGTTGCCTGGCAAACCCTTCGTGCCGTCGAACTAACGTTCCGTGCTCTTTCGATGCTGGTGCAGATGCTGGATCTTGCCCGTGGCCGTCGCCATCGGCGCGCGCCGCTCCACCCGCAGGACCCCCGCGTCGCGCCAGAACAATTCCATCACCTTCGCGGCGCCCGGCGCCGATCCGATGGCTGAGAAGAACGCATCGGCGACGGCATCGGGATCCACCGGACCCACGGCCGGGTGGACGAGGAGGCGCAGCGAGGCGTGGCCGCCGGCCTGTTCTTCCTCCACCAGCTGGTAATGGGTCGGCCCGCCTCCGAACCGTGCGGGGAGCACCTCCTCCAGGACCCTGGTCAGATCGGCATCGAGAAACGTCATCCCCGCGGTCGTAAGTTTCCCGTAGCTGCGAATCGTATGGAGGTGCGCCGTCCACCCGACTACTTCCACCGGACATCCGCAGACCCGCTGTTCGAGGCGGCCCTGATCGCCCGAGGACACGTTGAGCAGAATGAACGGCGCGCTGGGCCGCAGCGAGGTGAGCAGGACGGCATCGGCGGGAAGAGAGGGATCGCGAGAGGACGGGCCCGGTTGGATGACCGCCTGGAGGTCGCTGAGCAGATGGACGTCATCCGACGCCGTGGGCGCGAGACACCCGTACCCGATGTGTCCGGACTCGACGCTGGCATACAGCGCGGCCGCCCGGACGCCCGCGCGCGCGATCACCTGCATCCGGGCCGGCGTCAGCGGTTCGCCCCCGGGCATGAACTCCACCCCACTGATGTCGATGCCGGCATCCGACGCGGCCTGGCAGACGAGCACGGCCGTGCTCGGCGTGCTCCGGAGGTGCGGGACCAGACCCCGGCGGCGGACACTGACCAGCCAGTCGATGATCGGCATCGGATCATCCGGCCGGATGTAATGCGGCCGCGGAAACGGCCGGCCGGCGAGCCAGGCGCCCCACCGCACGACGCGGATGCTCCAGCGGTAGCGCGGGTGGAGATCCCGTGCCGCCGGGTCCACGTGGGAAAACCACGCGCCCAGCGGTAGGCCGGCATAGTAGTTTCGCAGCAATCCATGCAGCGCTGAGCCCCCCGGGACCCCACAGTGCCCTTGCACCCGGGGATGCGGCCCGCGGGCCTGCACGAACAGACACATCCCCACGGCCTGATCGCGCAGGTGCGCAAGACTGGTTCCCGCCACGGTCCGATGACCGCGGCTGCCGCTGCTGAGCGTGGGAATCTGCACGGCGACGAGCGGATTGCCGAACGCGGTCGGCTCGATCGTCATCTGCAGGCTCCCGCGTACGACCGGCCGGCGGCCCTTGAATTCGTCCACCGTCACGTAGACGCCGGAGGCGTAGAGGGTCTGCAGCGCCCCTTCGAGCCCCTCCCGGCGGACGAGTACGGCGAGGTCATCGTACGTGCAGCCGGCATGGGCGAGCAGCCGGCGGTACGGTGAGCGGGTCGTACCAAAGACGGCACGCCGCATCAGGTCGAGGAAGTCGTCCTCGCGCCGCGCCAGACGCTGCGCGAGGATCTGTCGCGCTTCGGGGGGCGAGAGGGGAGTACGGAGGAAGGAGGGAAGCCCCCACAGCAGCCTGACGCCTGCCCCGATGTCTTCCAGCAAGGTCACAGGCCTGAGTGCTCCTCGGCGGGCATGCTGAACACAGCGCTACTTACGATTACGGGCCGATCACCCGCAGCACGCGGCTGAAGCCCGGATTGCCGTGCAGCGGCCGTTGGCGGAGAACTTCCACGCGCACGCCGCTGGCCGCGATGGCATTACACCGTTCCCCTACGCAGTAGATGTGACTGACGCGTTGCTCGGCGATCCACCGGCGGAGGTCGTCGACGTCGGCAGCGGTCCCGGCCCCGATGTACCATCGTTCGAGATAGTATCCGTAGCGGGCGAGGAGCAGGACGCGGGCATCGGCCGGCAGATGTGTGTTCATCCATGCGATGTCGTCATGGTTATCGATCGTCCTCAGCAGATACGCCTCTCGTGACTCCAGGCCAGCCGCCGCGCGCGCGTAGCCGGCGTCGTGGTAGACGGTAATGGCGGCGGCAGTGGCCAGTCCGGCAACGATGACAATCCGGGCGGCCGTGCGCAGCACCGCCGACCGGCCATCGAGCACCGCGAACCCCAGCGCGGCGAGCATCGCGGCGGCCGGGAGCGCCGGGAGCAGGAACCGGATGACCTGTGCCGTGAGGAACCAGATCACCGCGAGTGCCGCCACGACGAACCAGAGGAAGCGCACCTGGACCGTGCGCCACAGGGCCATCGAGAAGGGAGCAAAGCTCAGGTAAGGCGGACCGACGGCGGCCGTCAGGTAAATCGGCAGCAGCGCGAAGTCCGCCAGGGTCTTGCCGGGTCCGTAGCGCACCGTGAGTTCGGTCAGCCGTTCACGCAGCGCGGGATTCCCCAGCACGGCGGTGAGGAACGGATAGACAGGATCTCCCGTCAGCACCAAGCTGCGGACGTACCATGGCGCCGCGACACCCGCCGCCACCAGCGCGAAGAGCCCCGCCGCGGGGAGCCCGCCACGGCGCGACGGATCCGCGCGCGGGGGCCGGAACGCAGCCAGGCCGACCACCAGGACGGCTGCCGCCGCCGCGCCGATATGCTTCGTCCCTGCGGCAAGCCCGGCGCACACGCCTGCCACGACGAGCCACGGGACCTGCCGTGTCTTCAGGTAGGTGACGCAGGCCAGGGTGGCGAGCAGAACGAACATGGCCATGCCCAGGTCGACCCGCGTCGAAGCGGCATTCTGTCCGACCGTGCTCATCGTGTAAAAGATGCCGGCGGCCAGCAGCGGGGGGACGGGGCGCGGCAGCTTCGAGCCGGCGCCAATCAAACCGACCGCTGCTACGATCCCCATCATCCAGGCCAGCACCGACGGCGAGGAGTCCCCCGGCAGAGCCATGACCAGCAGATAGAGCATCTGTACGGCGAACGGCCCCAGCGACGGCCAGCGCCAGGGCAGTGCGGTGATCCGGTGTTCTTCCAGCCAGATCTTGGGAACCGCGAGGTGGTAGGTGAGCGCGTCACCGCCTGTCGGCGGCGCGAGCGCCGCCAGGAGGTTCGCCGCGGCCGAGATGAGCAGCAGGCCCCCGAGGACCACGGCCAGCGGCCGGTTGCCGCTCCACGCCTGGTCGAGGGTTCCCCGCATGGCCCGGTGGGCACTGGATCCCTCGCGGACCGCCGCGAGCGCGGGCAGGGTGAGGAGGCCCGCGAGGGCCCAGGGATACAGCCCGCCCGCCAGCCCGAGACCAAAGACGGCATAGGCGATTGCCCCGTACCCCAGGCCAACCGAGAACGCAATCTCTTCGGCCGGCGTTTCGCACGCCGCCCCGAGGAGGCGGAGGATCGTCCTGCCGATGCCAAACGCGGCGACGGTGACCAGCACAACCGCAACGATGGCCGCCATGGGTTAGAACCCGCCGGGGCCGTCCAGCGTCCGGGCGAGGCCGATCAGGTGGGCGACGTAATAGGCGTTGACGGCCAGGAGCCAGGCAATCGCAGCTCCCGCCACGAGCGACGCCGCGCGCGGCGTCTCCCCATATTTCACGGCGGCCCAGATGCCGTGCAGCGCGTCCCGCCAGCCGATCTTCTTGCCTTCGGCGTACGAGCGCGGGCGGTAGGAGATCGGAACCTCGGCGAGCCGGTATTGGGCGCGGGCGAGTTTGACCACCAGCTCGAGTTCGATGCTGAACCCTGTCTCTCTCAGATCCAGCGTCTGCAGCACGCTGCGGCGGATCGCCTTATAGCAGACCCAGGCGTCGCTCAGCGATGTTCCGGTGACCGCGTTGACGACTGCGGTGGACAGCCGGTTACCGAAGAAGTGCGACCAGCCCGCCGGGCGACCGGCCGCGAAACGGGTCCCGAACACCGCATCGGCGCGGTGCTCGTCAATGGGACGGAGGAGAGCCGGGAAGTCGCGCGGGTCGTATTCCAGATCCGCGTCCTGGACGACAACGACATCCCCCCGGGCGTGGGCGAATCCCGTCCGCACGGCGGCGCCCTTTCCGCGGTTTCGCGCGTGGACCAGCAAGTGGGTGCGATCCCCGGTCAGCGTCTGCAAGAACTTCCGCGTGCCGTCCGTCGAGCCGTCATCGACGATGATGATCTCCTTGTCGATGGGGACGGCGCGCACCCGGGCGAGGACCTCTGCGATGTACGGCCGCTCATTGTACACGGGGATGACGACCGAGAGGCGGGGCGGCATCGATCCGGTGCTACCAGGCCGGCTTTGTGGCGGCGATGGCGAGCAGGTATCCGTGCGCGCGCACCGCGGGGAACCGGCGGTACATCCACGCGAACGGCCGCACGAGCGCTGCCGTCACTCCCGCCAGCGGCGAGCGCCTCGTATGGAAGAGCAGGTCGAGCATCCGCAGCCAGCCGGGTAGGAACAGCACGCCGCTGCGGCCCACCGGTGCGAACCCGGCCGATTCGAGCAGCCGGCGCAACTGGCGGGCAGTGAACGACTTTTCCATGCCGTAGGGGTACCGGCCGACGGCGCGCATCATGGAGACCAGCGCCGGACGCAGGAACGGGTCCAGCTTATTAGGCACGCCGATGAGCGCGGTGCCGCCCGGCCGCAGCACCCTGAACATCTCGCGTGCCGCCGCGGCGTAGTCGGGGAAATGCTCGATCGTGCCCATTGAATAGATGAGGTCGACGCTGTTGTCCACCAGGGGAATCGTGCGCACGTCGGCGGCGGCGCACAGCAGCGGAGCGCCGTTGAAGGCTGCGCGGGCCTGGCGCACGGTGGGTTCTGCGATGTCGATCCCAATCGGAGTCGCGCCCTGGCCGGCGGCCCACCGCAGGATTTCGGTATTCTTGGCCTCGTCCCACAGATCGGTCTTCAGCAGCCGCCGTCCCGCCAGCGGGGGGAAGAACGTCTCCATGAGCTGCCGTTCACACGCGAAGTAGTACCGGGTGGAGGCCGCGCCTTTCAAGGACGGGAAGTGCTCTCCGGTGTCATCCCAGAATGATCGATACGAGGAGGCCATCGTTCCCGTCGGTCTTCTGATCGCAGCACAGGGTTTCCTGCGATACCGGCGCTACCGCGCCGGTCCGAGGAACCCGATCCCCCGGTAGAGGTAGAGGCTGCGCACCACCCGTCCGTCGACGACCACCCTGACGTTCGGGAGCCGCTCCACCGCCCGGAACATCCGGTCGATGGGGATCTCAATCGGCTCGCGGTCGTCATCCACATAGACCGCGTTCCATCCCACGAACTCCTCCAGGGGGACGATGCGGCCGAGCAAGGTGTTCGGCGCCGCCGCGGTCACCGGATAGGCTCCGCGGAGGCGGTAGGTGAGCTGGCTCGCGGTCTGGTATCCCGTCGAAAAGATGAAGACCCCAGGGTCCTCTGGCAGCGTTGTCGCCAGTGCCACGACCTGGGCGGTGACCTGGTCCCATCCTGTCACCTGGTTCGCGACGCTGGGCGCGATCCACGGGGTCAACAGAATCAGCCCGAGGATGAGGGCGTTGAGTCCCCCGCCCCACGCCAGGAGTAGCCGGCCCAGGTAGCGGGATTTCCACCACATGGCCGTCGCGGTGATCGCCGCCACGACGTACGCGGGCGCCGGCCAGTGGGGCTTTGGCATCCCGCTCGGACTCAACCCTATCGAGAGGATGAGGATGGGCAGCGCGGTCCATCCGAGCAGCGCGAAGCGGGGATCGCCGGCGTCCGGGCGCCGGACGCCGTTCCGAAGCGCGAGCAGCAGCAGTGGAGCGGTCAGCGGTCCGTAGTAGGCGAACTGCCCGAGGACGTACGTCAGCGTCTTGACCGCGGGGTGTCCGGTCCGCACCCACGGGGCCTGCTGCAGGATCTTCGTCCACGACGGCCATCCCTCCGCGATATTCCACAGCACGAAGGGAGCGATCACCGCCACGGCGATCGCAGCCGCCGCATAGGGTTCGCTCCGGCGCAGCCACTTCCGGTACGCGGGAGTGGCCAGGAGGAACCCCGCGAGACCTAGGGCGAGGAGAGCCCCGAACAGCTTGCTCATCGCCGTCAGCCCCAGCGCCGCTCCGGCCGCGTACCACCATGGTCGATGCGCAGCCGTGAGAGCCCGCCAGAACAGCCAAACAGTGAGCAGCCAGAAGAACATAAAAGGCGCGTCGGGCACCGCCAGGGCGCCTCCGGCGGCGATCGCCGGCAGCAGCTGCGAGGCCAGAGCCGCGACCGCCCCGATCCGGGGGCCGAACATGTCCCGCCCCAACGCGTAGACGATGACGCCCGTCGCGAGGCTCAGCACCAGCGCTCCCAGGCGGATGCCCATCGGTCCGTCGCCGAGCGGAAGGGTGCTGAGCCGGATCAGTCCGGCGATCACCGGAGGGTGGTCAGGGTATCCCCAGCTGAGGTGCTGCGACCAGATCCAGTAGTACGATTCGTCGTCGGTGATCGGGAGGAGGCGGGCAATGGTGACGCGGGCGGCGGCGAGCAGGAGAAACGCGGCGAGGAACCGGTTATTCATGCTCGGCGAGCGCGCGCCGTGCGCGCCGGAAGATTTGATCGAGCATGCGCTCGGTCAGCCGTCCGGTCTGGGTATTCTGACGGCTGGGGTGGTACGACGCGATGAGGGTGACGCGCCGGGTTCCCGGCGCGGCCAGCCCGTACCGCGCGCCGTGGGCAAACGCGGGTGCCGGGCGCGGCACCTCAAAGCCCTGCTCGCGGACAAGCGCGAGCACTCCCTGAAAGGCGACGTGTCCGAGGGCGACCACCACGTCCATGCGCGGCAGGATGGCGAATTCCCGCTGGAGGTAGGCCGCGCAGGTACGGATTTCCTTCGGTGTCGGGCGGTTGTCTGGCGGAGCGCAGCGCACGACGGCCGTGATGTACGCGCCGCGGAGGATCAGACCGTCGTCCCGGCCGGCGCTGGTTGGCTGGGACGCAAATCCGGCGTGGTACAGCGCACGCATCAGCCACTGTCCCGAGCTGTCGCCGGTGAACATCCGGCCGGTGCGGTTGCCCCCGTGCGCCGCCGGCGCCAGGCCCACGATGAGCAGGCGCCCGCGGGGATCGCCGAATCCCGGCAGCGGCCGTCCCCAGTACTCCCAGTCCTGAAACTCACGTTTCTTGGTCCGGGCTACGGCCTCGCGATACCGGACCAGCCGGGAGCACAACCGGCAGGCGACGATCTCTGTGTTCAGGCGATCCAGTACATTCGGCACGGCGACGGTGAACGTTTCACTATTCACGATTCACTATTCACGAATTATAATCTTCTATGCGGGCGGTTAGCTCAGCGGTTAGAGCGCATGCTTCACACGCATGAGGTCGCAGGTTCAAATCCTGCACCGCCCACCAGGATGCGAGGACCTGCGCAGTTTTCAGGTCCTCGCATCCTGGTGAGATGAAGAATGAACGGGGCCCCACGCGTCGAGAACGCGTGGGGGTCGCGGCGACCGACGGTCGGAGGTTCAAATCCTGCACCGCCCACCAAACGGATCCCGATCCCCCATGATGGAAATTCGGTGGATCGCAGTATTGCTCATCGTCGCCGGGTTAGGCGCGGCGGCCTGGGGCGCGCCTGCCTTCGACCCGCTGACCGCCGGCATCGCCCAGTATCAGGCAGGCAACTATCCGCAAGCGCTGAGTTTCTTCCTCCGGGCCGTTGAACTGCGGCCGACCGACCCCCCATCGTGGATCTGGCTGGCCGCGACCCACCTCAAACTCAACCAGCCGTCAGACGCGGTGCTGGCCCTCCGCCGGGCGTTGACCCTCGATCCCCACAATGGTCCGGCCTACCTGTTTCTCGGGTTTGCATACTCCCGGTTGGGCCAGCGGCAATTCGCACAGCAGGCCTTCGAACTCGCCCTGCAGTACGCGCCCACGCCCGAGTATGCCGCGGCGGCGCGCGAGTGGCTGCAGTCGCTGCGGGACGGCTCACCGCCGGTGGCGCTGCCCCCGCCTCCTCCCGCGGCCTGTCCATCCCCTCCTCGTCTCCCGGTCGCCAAGGCGCCGCCGCAGGTGCCCGACCGCCGCGAGAGGATTGAATTCTCCGATTTCGAGGCGGCGCTCGAGGGCGAGACCTTGCGGCTGACCGGTTTGGTGGTGAACGTGGGGGAGATCCCGATTCGGAACATCCGTGCCCGGCTGACGATGTTCGGCGTGACCGGTCAGGTGGTGTTCGAGTCCACCATCGCCGTGGACGACGAACTGGAGAGCGGTGACGGGAAGGAATTCTCGGTCCGGATGCCGACCGCGCTGCCTCCGCTGTGGGGACGTCTCGCGGTTGTAGATCTCCCCGGGCGCAGCGGGCGGGAGCCTCCTGACGTCGCCACCTTCGCCATATCGCTGGATGTCTACAAGGATCTGGCCAAGAGGCGCGTCAAGATCGGGTCCAGGATCACTCCCGCCGGAGCGAGTACCCGGCATGTCGTCTGCGTCTGGATTGCCGACTCCGCCGGCTTCCCCATCAGCGAAGCCCGGATTCGCCTCCGCGTCACGCCGGCGGGCGCCGGAGAGGCGGTCCCGCCCGCCCGCACCCTGCTGGTCGGGCGGGACGAGGTCGTCTCGCTCGAGCTGACCTGGCTCCGGCCCACAACCGCAGTGGTCACGGCGGACGTGGAGCGCGTGGAGCTGTCGGCACTGCCGTAAGATCACGACGCAGGTAGCCCGCCCACTGGTCCCGAATAGGCCACGCGGTAGACCGTTCGGCCAACTCGAGAGAAAGGAGCACACACCATGATGACAAAGCAACGACCGACCGGCATCACTGTCCTGGCGATCCTCGCCGCAATCGGCGGCGTGCTGTACGTACTTGCCGGTTTGACGCTTCTGGGATTGGGTGCGGTCGGAGGCGTGTTGGGCAGTGGCCTCGGTTTTCTGAGCGGGACGGTCGGCGGACTGTTCTTCCTCGCCCTCGGACTCGTCACGCTCTACGTCGCGTGGGGAGCCTGGAATCTCCAGTCCTGGGCCTGGATGTGGATGGCGGTCGTCATCGTTATCGGTCTCGTCCTCGCGGTACTGAACAGGCAGTGGTTCTCTGCCATTGTGGATGCGATCGTGGTGTACTACCTGTTCCGGCCGGAAGTGAAGACTGCGTTCGGCCGGTCCTGACGCGGGCGGTCATCGGACTGATCCTCCAGGCCCCGGTTCCCCGGGGCCTGGTGTTTTTGGGGCCGAAGGCCCTGAGCGAGCCTGCGTAGCAGGCGAGTCGAAGGGGAACAAATCTGTTACAGACCCGTAGTAGGCTGAAGACATGAGACGCGTCTTGGTCCTGGTCGTGATGGTGCTCCTGGCCGTGCTGGTCGCCCCGGCGGCGGCGCAATCCGTGCGCACGGTCGCCGTCATCGACTTCGTCGATGAGACGTCGGACGGGCGGATGATCGGGGCCACCCGGCTGAGCGCGGAGCTGGCGGCCGAACTGGCGGCGGCGTCCGGCGGTCGGCTGCGCGTGGTTCCGGTCGAGACGGTGCGCGCCGCGATGGCCTCCCGCGGCTATGCGCCCCGGGACATCTTCAACACCACCAAGATGCTGGAGATCGCCGCGGCCGTCGGCGCCGATCTGATCGTCACCGGCCGCTGGATGCACCTCGACACCGACTGGGTCGTCATCGAGCGGCCGAAGGACGACCGCCCGCTCTTCCGGTACCTCATCGGCAGCGCGATGATCGAGGTCCGGGTGCTCGAGGCGCCGAGCCGCCAGGTGCTCCTGGCCGACTCGTTCTCCGACTCCGTGCAGGGGTTCTTCGGGCCGCCGCTGGCCATGCTGCAGGCGGCCCGCCGCGTGCTCCGTCAGGCGGCGGTGACGATCGCTAGAACTGTACCTTGACCGGCTCCCGCGACGCCGTCTCCGCCTCGAAGTACTGCCGCGCTCCGAAGCCGCCGAAGTTCGCGATGACGCTGGCGGGGAACGCCTGCCGCAGGTTGTCATACTGCAGGACGGTGTCGTTGTAGAACTGCCGCGAAAACGCGATCTTGCTCTCCGTATCCGTCAGGTCTTCCTGCAGCCGGGCAAAGTTCTCGCTCGCCCGCAGCTGCGGGTAGGCTTCGGCGACCGCAAACAGCGAGCGCAGTGCCTGCGTGAGCATGTTCTCGGCCTGCGACTGCTCGGCGACGGTGCCCGCGGCGATGGCTTTGGCCCGGGCCTCGGTGACCTTTTCGAAGACCTCCCGTTCATGCGTGGCGTATCCCTTCACCGTTTCGACCAGGTTCGGGATGAGGTCGTAGCGGCGGCGGAGCTGCACGTCCACCTGGGCCCACGCGTTCTGGATCCGGTTGCGGAGCACAATCAGGCGGTTGTACGTGAAGACCACGTACAGCCCGACCAGAACGAGAACGCCGATCAGGATCAAGCTCATGTGTGTCTCCCCCAGAGCCCCGAACCATTCCTCCGGTCGGGTTCGAGGCAAGCCCCTCTAGTAATACGACGGCGCCCGCCCGCCCCCTACAGGAGCGCGTTTGCGCGGTCCAGAAAGTTGAACACGAGATCCCGCGGTGTGGAGGAGATGTGAATGGCTGATTCGCGAGTCACCAAGCTGGCCCGGGTGCTGGTGCACTACTCGCTGCAGTTGCGTGAGGGCGACCTGGTTCGCATCTCGGGGCCGGCGCTGGCGGTCCCGCTGATGCAGGCCGCCTATGCCGAAGCCCTGGCGGTCGGCGCGAACCCGTACGTCAAGGCGTCGGTTCAGGGCATCGATGAGCTGTACTACCACGACGCGTCGGACGCCCAATTGAAGTTCCTCAATCCCATGGACGAGTTGGAAGTGGAGCGCGTCGACGCCACCCTGGGGATCTGGGCGCACTGGAACACGCGCAACCTCACCGGCGTCGATCCGCGGAAGCTCTCGCTGCGCCGCGAGGCCACGTCGCCGCTGCAGGCGCGGTTTCTCGAGCGGGCGGCCCGCGACGAGCTGCGCTGGGTCGGCACCCAGTATCCCACCAACGCCGAGGCGCAGGATGCCGACATGTCGCTGTCGGAGTACGAAGACTTCGTGTATACGGCGGGAATGCTGGACCGCGACGATCCGGTGGCGGCGTGGCAGGAGGTCCGGGGCGTGCAGGACCGTATCGTCGCGCTGCTCGGCGCCAAAGACGCCTTGGAGATCCGCGGGCCGGACGTCGACCTGCGGGTGTCGGTCCACGGCCGGACGTGGATCAACGCGGCCGGCGAGAAGAACTTCCCCGATGGCGAGGTCTTCACGGGTCCGGTGGAGGACTCGATGAACGGCCGCGTGCGCTTCTCCTTTCCGGCGATCTACTCCGGCCGGGAGGTCGACGGTGTGGAACTCACCTTCGAGAACGGGCGAGTCGTCAGCGCGCGCGCGGAAAAAGGCGAAGACTTCCTGCAGGCGATGCTCGACCTCGACGCCGGCGCGCGGTCGGTCGGGGAATTCGCCTTTGGCACGAACTACCACATCCAGCGGTTCACCCGCAACATCTTGTTCGACGAGAAGATCGGGGGCACGCTGCACATGGCCCTGGGCGCCGGATACCCGGAAACCGGTTCGACGAACCACTCCGGCCTGCACTGGGACATGATCTGCGACCTGCGGAACGGCACTGAGGTGAAAGCCGACGGCGAGGTGATCTACAAGGAGGGCCGCTTCATTATCTAAGTGCGGGTCACTTCTTCAATCAAGTCCTCGAACATTTTCTGAGTTTCTTCAGACACGGTGTCGGCCATCTCCGCATAGGAGCGATGCTCCATGGCCTTCACCTGGATGTTCTGCAGCATGTTCGCTTCGATTTCTCTGAGGAAGCCGACGATGTCGTCTTGGGGGAACTCGCCGAACTCGCCGGATTTCAGACGGGTCACGAATTCCTGGAGGCCTACCATCTCGACCAGGCAGAGCTGCTCGTAAATCTCCCAGAGCCGCTCGTTCATGGCGCGCGCTCCATGCGCTGGTTTGGTCCCCGTGTTCGCCCAGGCCGACGCTATTCCTTCAGGCGGTGGACCTTCAGGAAGTTGGTGCGCCCGCGAACGATGACCGGGGTCGACCCGACCAGGATGACCGCGTCGCCCGGGGTGGCGAGATCCCGCCGGATCAGTTCCCGCTCGAGGTGGGCGATCATCTCGTCCGTGTCTTCGAGGAACGTGGTCGCAAAGCAGCGGATCCCCCACCACAGGGCCAGGCGGCGCGCCGTCGCGTGCTCTTCAGTAAACGCGATCATCGGAGCGCTGGGCCGATTCTTGCTGAGCAGCTCGGCGGTCCGCCCGGAACGCGTGATCACGACGATGGCCCGGACTTTCAGTTCATGAGCCAGGGTGCAGGCGGCGCGCGCCACTGACTGGGCGGTGCCGGCGCGGGCGCGCGTGGGGCTGCGGAAGATCTCCGGCTCCGAGGATTCCACCACCTTCGCGATGCGGTCCATCATCTGGACAGCTTCGATCGGATAGTCGCCGATGGCCGTCTCAGCGCTCAGCATGAGCGCGTCGGTGCCGTCGAGAATGGCGTTGGCGACGTCGGAGGTTTCGGCCCGCGTGGGATGGGGATGGTGCACCATGGACTCGAGCATCTGGGTGGCCGTGATGACGGGGATGCCCGCCGCGTTGGCCTTGCGAATGATGGCCTTTTGTAAGACTGGGACGACCTCGGGTGCCACCTCGACCCCAAGATCCCCCCGCGCCACCATAACCCCGTCGGCCGCGTGCAGGATCTCATCGAGGGCGCTGATCGCCCCGGCCTTTTCGAGTTTGGCGATGAGGGGCAGGGCCGCCTTGCGGTCCGCCAGCGCCCGGCGGCCGAGCTCGACGTCTGCCGCCCGCTGGACAAAGCTCAGCGCCACGTAGTCGACACCCAGCGCGATGCCGGTATCCAGATCCTTGAGGTCTTTCTCGGTGAGGACCGGTACATCCAGGGCGACGCCCGGCAGGTTGATGCCCTTGTGTTCGGCGAGCGTTCCGCCCCTGACGACCCGGGTGGTGACTTCTCCGTCCCGGGTCTCTTCGACCACGAGCTCCAGGGCACCGTCGTCGAGCAGGACACGGTCACCTTTGCTGACCGCATACGGCAGACGCGTGTAGGATGTCGTGATGGCGCGTGCCGACGTCGGCGTGGCGGTCACGATCGCCAGGCGCTGGCCTTCGCGCAGCTCGATGGCGCCGCCGGGCAGATCCCCGACGCGGACCTTCGGCCCGGCAAGGTCCTGCATCACGGCGACGGAGCGTCCCGTCGCGGCCTCGGCCTCGCGGACCAGCTCGCAGGCACGCGCGTGTTCGTCGGCCGTGCCGTGGGAGAAATTCAGCCGTACGACGTCCACCCCGGCGTCGATGAGGGCGCGGATCCGGTCGGGGCTGTTCGTGGCGGGACCGAGCGTGGCGACGATGGAGGTGCGCCGTTCCCACTGTGCCGCGGGATCAGGCATCATTCGCTCTCGATCGCCGCGTCGATTGCTTCCCGCGCGCGGGCGAGCGCCTCCTTCGTCACCACGCTCTTCTGGATCCCGCGGATTACGCCGCGCCGGTCGATGATGACGATGACCGGGTACCGGCTGGACACTTCATACGCCGCCCCGACGCTGCCCTCGAAATCCAGCAGCATGGGCTTGCCTCTGTCCGTCTCGCTCCGAATCCGCGCTGCCACGAGGCCGCGCAGGAAGCGTGGATAGGTGTGCAGGTTGAGCAGGCCCAGGAGTTGGATGTTGCCGCCGTACGCCGGGGAGAGGATGTCCCCCCAGGGCCGCATCATCTCCCCGGAATGCTGGTCCGCGGCCATCAGCACGACGACCCTCCCGCGCAGGCTCGAAAGGCGCCACGGACGATCGAATTGATCGTTCAAGTCGAACGGTGGCGCGGGGGTTCCGACGGTCAGGGCGGCCACCGGCGCGGCGAGGAGCAAGATGGACAGCGCGATGGTCTTGATCGGCATCGGAGGCGTCGCCCGGATACAGGAGGGTCGATTCCCCCGTGTAATTAGGAACTCCATCCCAAACTCCTCCGGCACGTGGAACTGGGCCTGGTACTGCAACAAGGACGTCGAGAAGCTGGTCGAGGAGGCTGACGCGATGGTCCGGTCGGACCAGGGCGCCGCGCGGATCGGCGGGATTGCGAACCTGTTCGTCGATCCCATCCACATCCCGGTGCACTACGACGAGGTCCGGGTCATCGGCAAATGACCGCGCACACGATCCACCGCGATCGCCATCACTTCGGCTGGAACAACGCCAACGCCCCCGTGCTGCGCATCGCGCCCGGGGAGACCGTGCGGTTCGAGGTGGTGGACGCGAGCGGGGGACAGCTCGGCCGTTCATCTACGGTGGACGACGTCGGACGGCTGGATTTTGCCCGCGTGAACCCGGTGACCGGTCCCGTCTTCGTTGAGCGCGCCGAACCGGGCGACGCGCTTGCGGTGGAAATCGTCGATTTCGAACCCAGCGGCTGGGGCTGGACGGCCATTATCCCCGGGTTCGGGCTGCTGGCCGACGATTTCCCCGACCCTTTTCTGCACATTTCGGCCTACGGAGCCGGGGGCGTGGAATTCGCCCCCGGCATCCGCCTGCCGGTGCGGCCGTTCCCAGGCACTATCGGCGTTGCCCCCGCGGAACCCGGACAGCACTCGATCGTGCCGCCGCGCGACGTCGGCGGGAACATGGACATCCGCGACCTCACCCGCGGCGCGCGCCTGTGGCTGCCGGTGCAATGTCCCGGCGCCCTGTTCTCGGTGGGGGACACGCATGCTGCGCAGGGGGATGGGGAAGTGTGTGGCACGGCCATCGAGTCACCGATGGCGATCCAGTTGCGGTTCGAGCTCCGGAAAGCGGCGGGCTTGCGGAGGCCGCAGTTCTTGCTGCCGTCGGCGCCGACGAGGCATGTCGACGAGCGCGGCTACTATGCCACGACGGGCATCGCGCCGGACCTGATGCAGGCGGCGAAGGACGCCGTGCGCGACATGATTGACTATCTCGGGCGGGAGTATGCGCTGGCGCCGGAGATGGCCTACGCGCTGTGCAGCGTGGCCGTGGACTTGCGGATCAGCGAGGTGGTGGACGTGCCGAATTGGGTCGTGTCGGCGTACCTTCCCCGGTCGATTTTCCTCTAGCCGCTGCCTAGTGGCAGTTACCGCGGCCGGAGTCGGTGAACTCCTTCCCGGCGACTGGGACAAACTTCCACTCGTACCCCGCGGGGTGCAAGGCGAGCAGGAGAATCCCGAACGCGTCGGCGCTGAAGATGACCGAGTTGTCCTCCGGCCGTCTCAGCCCGTACAGGCTGCGGCCTCCGGTGCCGACCACGAATTGCCGGATGCCGCGTCCGGGGTCCACCCGGCCCGCGGGATCTTTCGGGGCGAACCGCTCGTAATCGTGATCGTGTCCATTGAGGACGATGTCGGCATCAGCCTCATGGAGCGCGCGCCAGAAGGCCGTGTAGGCGGCGTTCGTTCCATGATAGCCGGACGAGAAGCGCGGATGGTGCCAGTACGCGAGCGTACACTTCGCCGGATTCGCGGCGAGATCCGCGCGCAGCCACCGTTCCTGCGGCGACCCGGCGCCGCAGCCGCCCACCGCGCCGCAGTTTGAGTTCAGCGCGATGAGGTGCCAGGCGCCGATGTCGTAGCTGTAGTAGCCGCGTTCCGGATCGCCGGCCGCCTCTCCGAAGTACGCGAAATAGCCCTGGGCGCCCCGTGTGCCGTACTCGTGATTGCCCGGAACGGGGCGCGTCATCGCCTTGAACCGGCCCCACGACGGATGGTAGGACTGCTGGAATTTCTGGAGCGTGCCGTTTTCGTATTGCAGGTCCCCCAGCGGTAGCACAGCGGCCAGTTCCATCCCCATCATGAGATTCGCCGTCGCCCGCATCTGGCAGACCCACCACTGGTTCCCGCTGAAGCCGGCAGTGGACGGGTCGCAGGCGATATCGCCCGCGGCGGCAATCACCGGATCGCCCTGGGCTGCGCCGTGTGTCACCCAACTTCCGGCGAGGAACGCCAGACATGTTATTGCGACGAGAAGCCGGCTCGTCCGGGGCACTCACAATCGCTTCGTGCGATGCGACAGTCGTCCCTCCGGCCCACCGCACCATTCTTCACGGACTCTTTATCGCTGCTTTGCGAGTGTTTTACCTTACTTCCCTAACCTGACCATACCGGCCCGTTCCGGCGGACCGAGATCTGTCTTGGGAGGGACGACCAGATGCAGCGAAGATGGATGGTTGCACTAACGTGTGCGATGTTCGCCGCGTTGCTGGTGTACGGCGGAATGGTCAGCGAGGCGGGGATGATGGTGAAGAAGGTCACGCTCGCTCCGACTCCGCTGGCGAAGAACGCGGGACTGGAAGGAGCAACCGGATCGGCGCTGGTTGACGTTGACGCGGGAACCGTGTCAATCACCGTGACGCTGGCGGCGGGTTCAAGGGTGCCGGCCGGCTCTGTCCTCGAGGGCTGGGTCGTTGATGCCGGCCGCAAGGGCGGTCCGGGGATGTCGCACGCGTCGGAGAAGGATCAGCGCTACGGCGCGGCGTTCGGCGACGCGTCATTTGCCGTGCTGTCGAGGGATCTGCCGTATGCGTTGAGCACCGGGATCCTGAAACTACGCTCAGGCAGCACGCGCACGTACGTCGGAACCTTCAAGATCGCGAATACTCTCGTTCCCTACAATGCGGTCGTGGTCACGCTGGAATCAGACGGCAACGCGGGAGCCTACGATCCGCGGCCCGGTACGCCGGTCCTGGCAGGAGAAATCGCGAGGTAGACATCGTCAGGTCAGCGGTTCGATCCCCATTCGTCTGGAGCCGGCGAGCGGATTCGAACCGCTGACCTGCGCATTACGAGTGCGCTGCTCTACCACTGAGCTACGCCGGCCCGGCGGAACCTAATCATACCAAACCGGATTACCCGCCGCAGCCGGATGAACGAACCGGCGGCGCGCCGTCGGGGACCACTGAGAAACTGCCGGTCGCCGAGCGGTTTAGGAAGATGTCCTTGTTTCCACCCATCCCGGCGTCTTCCCATCCGACGTAAGCTGTGAGCCCGTTGACCAGTACGGCAGGAGTACTGGAGTTGGTGGAGTTGTTCGAGACGTTCGCGACAGGTCCGAACGATGCGCCGGCATCCGTCGAACGCCGGAACCAGATGTCGTTGGTTCCGCCCATCGCTTCCCAGACGAAGTACAAGTTCTTGCCGGCGAGGACGGCGCGCTGGCGCCCGGGGTTGAGGAAGCTACCGCCGGTCACGTCGGCCGCGCCGGACCACGTCAGGCCGCCGTCGGCGGACCGGGTAAAGAGCAGGCCGGGCCCACTTGCGGCCCAGTCCCACCACGCGTAGATGGACCGGCCCGACGCGATGATGCCGGCCCGGTCCGTGCCCATCTCGTGCTGGTGGCAGACGAGCGTGTTGGGGATGTTGACCGGGCCTTCCCGCCGGAAGTAGATGTTGGCCTGGTTGCCAGGGGCGGGCTTCACCCGGAACAGGTAATAGAAGAAGGGATCGGCCGCGAACACGTATCCCCACTCGACGTCCCCGACGTTCACCGGACCGCAGCCTGGCCCGCTCGTCACAAAGCCAGCTCCGCTGTTGGCGGACGTCGACCGCCCGGCCCGGTTAGTCAACACGCTGACGTTGGGGCCCGCGGCGGCGATGTCGGAAACCAGCGGGCTACACCCGAGCGTTATCATGGGTTTGAACGTCGCCCCGCCGTCGGTCGACCGCCGGAATTTCACGGAGCCGTTCTCTGTCCAGGCCACGTAGACGTTGCCGCCGGTGACCGCGATCTTCGGGCAGACCGAGTCGGCGGCCGACGCCGAGAGGTTTGCGAAGACGCTGCCGATGGGCGGGATGACGTCGAGCCGGCGATAGAACACGTCCTTGTTGCCCGGCGTGTTGTCGCTCCAGACGAAGTAGTAGTGTTCGCCCTGCTGTGTCCAGTCGAAGCACGTCGATTCGCCGGGCGTCTGCGAGATGTTCTGCCACGTGCCAAACGTGGCACCGCCGTCCGCCGAGGTCGCCATGACGATCTCGGGGTTGCCGGGGGTCGTATCCTCCCACGCCGCCAGCAACAGCGGCCCGTAGGCCGCCAGCGCAGGCGACGTGGACTTCCCCGAGCTCTTCGAGACGTTCACGGCGCTGGCTGCACCGAGTAGTCCGGTAGCCCAACAGACAACTGCGAGGGTCACCGACAGCACGGATGCGATGCGCATAGGGCGATGGTAGCACAGCGTCGAAACACCCGCGATATGGCGTTCGCCGATCGTATGCTCGCCGGGCAGAGTACTCGCTGGCTCGCCCTGGGGATCCTCCCACTCGCGGCGTTCGTCGCGCTGTACCGGCTGGAGGCGTACGATCCGCTCATTCAGACGCCGATCGGACACGTCATCCTCGTCGGCGGCAGCAGCCTCACCGGCGCCGTCCTCTCGTACATCGCGGCGGTGGCCGCGGCCCGGCTGCGCGATGCCCGGATCCTCCTGCTCTCTCTGGCGTTCTTCGCCGTCTCGGGATTCTCGACCGTGCACGCCCTGCTCACCCCGGACGTCCTCTTCCCCTTCTCATCGACCGGCCTGGGATGGACCCAGGTCGGCGGCTACGTGATGGGCGGATTTCTGCTCGCGCTCAGCAGTCTGCCGCTCGCCGCGAGCATCCAGGTCGCGCTGTTGCGCAGCCGCAACGTCCTCTATGGCGGGCTGCTGGCGGCGATGGCAGCGGCACTGGTCGTCTCGGTGCGCTGGCCGCACTTGATGGTGGGATCCCACTACATGGGGGTCGGCGTCCAGGAGTACGGTACCGGCTATGGCCTGACGTCGCTCAGCGGCCTCGTCGTGTTGGTGGTGACGGTCCTCAACGTAGCGATGCTCAGCGTGGCGATCTACCGCTACGTCCAGGATTACCGGCTGGCCCGCCTGCCGCTGCTCGCGCTCGTCGTCTCGGGCCTGCTGCTGTTCACCGACGGCGTCATCGGGCTGGCGTACTCACGCGTCTGGCATCTGTCCTGGTGGCTGTACCACGTACTGGTCTTTACGGGGTTTGGTGCGATCCTGCTTGGGGTCCTCACGCACGTCGGCCGCGGGACGACCGTGACCGACTCCGTCCGAACGCTGTTCGTGCAGGATACGGTGGAGAAGCTCGAGCAAGGCTACAACGATGCCATCGTAGCCATGATCAACTCAGTCGAAGCGAAGGACGCGTACACGCGCGGCCACTCGGCCCGCGTGACGCTGCTGGCGACGGTCATCGCCGAAGAACTCCGGCTCTCCCCGGAGCGGCTGCGCATCCTCCACCAGTCGGCGCTCGTCCACGACGTCGGGAAGATCGGCATCCCCGACGCCATCCTGAACAAACCGGGCCGCCTCACGGCCGAGGAATACGCGGTCATCAAAGAGCACCCCGCGAAGGGCGTGGCGATCCTCCGCGGCGTCCCCTCGCTGCAGCCGATGCTGGGCGGGGTACGCTCACATCACGAGCGCTGGGACGGCAAAGGGTATCCCGACGGGCTCGCCGGCCAGGCCATACCGCTCGAGGGGCGGATCATCGCCGTGGCCGACGTCTTTGACGCGCTGACGTCCGCGCGTGCCTACCGGCCGGCCTGGCCGTTCGAGCAGGCGATCGAGGAGATTCACAAAGGCGCCGGAACCGCGTTTGAGATCCGGATGGTAGAAGCGTTCAACAACGCGCTGCCTCGCTATCGCGAGCAGCTCAAGCGCGTCCCCGAGCTCGCAGGAGACCTCGCTCCCGTCGTAGCATCCTAGTTCGCCGTTCGGGCGTCTGCGCGCTAACCGGGAGCGCCACGAGCGTGATTCCCAGTGCAATGAGCAGGATGTATCGCATGGCGAGGCAGACCTCCGTCCCAGTGCCTGGCACCGGGCTCTGATTTTCCTCGATTTCGACGGCGACCGCCATCCCCCATTTGAGTCAATCGCCGGCGGCGCCGGGCGAACCGCCGCCGTCCGCGCTGCGTTAGAGAAGGAGAAGTAGGTGGGAAAAATCACAGCGCACTCGTGAATGATCGCGGAAGGGGAGTGAGTGGTATGCGTCAAATCATCGCGGCCCTCTTGACCGCCGCCCTGGTCGTCGCGGCCGCGCCGGCGCTCCCGGCGCAGGCACAGACGATCCGCGTGCTCGTCGATGGGTCGCCCGTGATCTTTGATCAGCCGCCGGTCTCGATCGGCGGCCGCGTGCTGGTTCCGCTGCGCGGGGTCTTCGAGCGCCTCGGCGCGTACGTGCAGTGGGATCCCCGAACCAACATCGTCACCGCGACGAGGGGCAGCACTTCGGTCCGGCTGCAGATCGGCAGTACCCAGGCCTACGTGAACGGCCGCCTGGTGACCCTGGACGTGCCGCCGATGGTCGTACAGGGACGCACCCTCGTGCCGCTGCGGTTCGTCAGCGAGGCGATGGGCGCGCGGGTGGATTGGGATCCGGTCTCGCGCACGGTCTACATCACGTCGGGCACGGTTGCCCAGCCCCCGGTGCCGCCGCCTCCGCCGCCCCCGCCGCCTCCGCCGCCTCCGCCACCGGTCACGCCGGCCGTCGTGGAGGGAACGGTGTTCCGGGTGGATACAACGGTGTTTCCGCAGCGCATCCTGGTCCAGCGCGACGCGCAGATCTTTACGTTCACGGTCACCGCGGACACCGCGATCACGCAGATCGATCCCGACACCAACCGTGGCGGATCAATTCCCCTGTCGCGGGTCCGCATCGGCGATCTGGTCCGTGTGACCGGCGACACGTCCAACAACGCCATCACCATCCGCGTGCTGATCCGCGAGGTCGCCGGCCGTATTGATGCGGTCACGGCGCGCGCGATCGTGCTGCGCGACGGGCGGGCGTTCAACTTCGCCGACGGCGTGCGGTTCTTCCTGGACGGACGGGAGGTCGCACGCGAGCAGCTCCGCGCCGGCATGGACGTGACGCTGCGCATCAACCCGAATACCAACCTCGTGACCGAGGTCGCCGCCGAGTCAACGGGTGCGGCGCCGCCGCCACCCGGTCCCACGACCCTGCGGATTACCTCGGTGACCGCGACCCAGGCCGCCGTGGGTGCACTGCGAACCGGCCAGCGGATCGAAGTCACGATCCGGGGAACGCCGGGCGGCACCGCGTCGTTTGATATCTTCGGCGTGGTCGCGGGCGTTCCAATGACCGAGATCTCGCCCGGGGTATACCGGGGCAGCTACACGGTGCGGGCCGGAGAAACCATCGTGGACGCGGCGATTATCGGGCGCCTGCGCCTCGGCACCCAGGAGGTGCTGGTGGCGGCCGACCGGTCCGTGACGATCGACACGGCGGCGCCGGTGATCATCAGCCGCTCCCCGGCGCCCAACTCCGTCGTCGACAACGCCCGGCCCAACATCGTCGTGCGGTTCGACGACGAAGGTGCCGGGATCGACCCCACCGCCACGCGCCTGATCGTGGAGGGAGAGAACGTCACGTCCCGGGCGACGATCTCCGCCGATCGCATCTCATACAATCCGCCGCGACCCCTGTCCGGCACCGTGCAGGTGGAGGTGCGCCTGGTGGACCGCGCGGGGAACCAGACCAACAGCAGCTGGTCCTTCCGCATCGCGACCCAGTCCGGCTCGTTGATCCAGTCGGTGTCCGTCAGCCCCACCACCGCGCTGCGGGCCGGCGACAGGTTGACTATCACCGTCGTTGGCGAATCCGGGGCCCGCGCGACATTTTCCATCGAAGGCATCGCTCAGAATATTGAGATGAGCGAGGCCACCGGTCAGCCGGGAGTCTACGTTGGCAGCTACACCGTCCGGCCGGCCGACAACGCGGCGGAGGCGAAGATCACGGTGACGCTCACCAAGGGCGGCCGGACGTCGACCGCCGAGGCCGGTACCGGAGTCACCATCGTGGGCCAGCAACCCGCCGCGCCGACGATCAGCCAGCCGAGAGAGGGCGAGCGCGTCGGGGCAACGTTTGAGATCCGCGGCCGGGCGACTCCCGGCTACCGCGTCGTGGCCCGCATCGACTACCGCGGCACCGCGACAGGGGCCCCGGCGCTGGCGGGGACCTACGGCGAGTTCAGCGCCACCGTCGGACGCGAGGGGAACTTCCGGATCGACGTGAACCCGCGGGCACGCATTCCCAACGCCGAGCTGACGATTACTGTGTGGGTGATCGACCCGCTGGGCCGGCGCTCAGCCCCCGCGACGGTCAAAGTAATCCAGGGCTGACTGCGGGAACAGGGAACAGCGAACAGGGAACAGGTTCCGAACCTGTTCCCTGTTTTTCTTTTCTGGACGCTCCGAGGGATTGTTCTTGGTTCCCGGTTCCCGGTTCCCTGTTCCCGGGTGTCAGCGCGCCCCGCTGGACCCGCCCCCGCCGCCGCCTCCCCCGCCGCCGCTGCTGAAGCCGCCGCCGCTGCTGCTGGAGGAGGACAGTGACCGCGAAAGGCTCTGGAAATTGCTGAACGACCGGGTCAGCGACTCCATCGAGCTCACCAGTCCCGCCGTCGTGATCCCCTCGCGGAACGCCGCGCCGTGGTACCAGACCGGACTCGGCATCACCGTGTTGAGTTCGGTCGCGACCAGTTTGAGGTTGGCCAACAGCCGGTCCGCGACGCCCAGCGCGGTGGCGTAGACAAGGTAACGTTCCCACAGCGGCAGCACCATCGGCCCGGCGTCCTTGAACGACGAGAAGTCGGACATGAATCGGGCGAAGGCATCCCACCGCTTGACCTCGAGCGCGCCCTCGGCCGTCCGCCGCGACAGCGCCTTGGCGGCGACGGCGATGAAGATGATACCCAGCGGGATGACGAACGCCGCCGACAGCCCGAAGCCGACGAACGCGCCGATGAAGATCGCGGCGACGGTGATGCCGATGAAGATCCCTTTGGCGCGCTCGCTCGATTTGTCGTCGAGTTTGAAGTAGTGGCTCTCGAACCACGTTCGCAGCTTGGGCCCCCAGGACTCGACGAAGATCAAGTAGTTGCTCTTACGGGAAGTGATCGTTTTCCCCCACCGCTCGATCTGGTCGCTCGTGGCGGTCGTGCCGTCGCCCGCGCGGTGGAACACCGCCGTCAGCACGTCGATCTCAAACGGCTCCAGCGCGCGCTCTCCGGGCCGCTGCGGCGGCCGGGCGTCGGTGAACAACGCCTTGCCCTTGTCGGTCAGCCGGTAGACGAGGTCGGTGCCGCGGAACAGCCCCGTGCCCAGCAGTCCTTTGTCTTCGCGTTCCTCGATCGTCAGGTACCCGAGCCGCGCCGCTTCCAGCAGCGTCGCGGCGAACCCGCGGGACATCGCCGACGTCTGGACGCTGCCCTGAGACAGGATGGCCGGGACGACCGCGGGCGGCAGCGGGCTTGGCGCGTCGCGCTCGTACGGCGCGTCGTAGTTGACGTTGGGCTCCTTCCCGTAGCGGAGGTACGTCCAGACGAGGCCGACCGCCAGCAGGGCCATCATCAGCCCCGCCCCACCGACGCCGTAGACGAACAGCCGGCTGATGCCCTCGCCTTCACGCAGGGTCCGTTCCGCCTGTTTCTTCTCGTCTTCCAGCAGGCTCTCGTGCGTCTCGGCGGTACTGGTTCCCACCCGCGGAAAGAGGGCCGGGTCGAGCAGCACGCGCAACTCGACGAAGCTGCCGTCGGGGATGTCCGACTGGGTAATGGTCGCCCGGCTGAAGTCTCCGGCGATGTCGAGCTCACCCGGCGCGGCCTCGCTGTGGATGAACACCTTGAAGAGAGTCGGGCTCGGCCGTGGCGGGACGACCGTCAAGCGAACCTCGCGGATGAGCGCGTGTGTCCGTTCGACGGCCTGCCAGTAGAATTGGGCGGCGTCGCTGTAGCGTTGGACGGCGTTGAGAATCCGGTAGCGGATGAGGAACCGCTTGGTCGTATCCTGCGCGGAGTAGTACCAGTTCAGGACGCGTTCGCCGCTCTCGGTGGATTGCTCCCACCGCAGGGGCTGGTTCGTGTCCGCGTCCCAGACGCCCTGGTACTGAATGTCGTACGTACCGTATTGGCCGCGTACGCCTTTGCGGAAAAACGCCTCCGAGAAGCTTCCGTCAAAGCGAAAGCTGCGGATTTCGGTGACGTCGGCGGACCCGTCGGGCTGCAGGTGGAAGGTGATATCGACGAGCGGATGGTCGTACGATTTGGCCCACGCCGTACCGGTGACGGCGATGAGCAGCAGGAGCAGCGCGATGCCGAACGCCCGTTTCATGGTGCGATTAGTGTTCGCGTGCAGCCTGGGCCTCCCTGCGTCATAATCAGAGCCATGAAAGCGGGCGTGGGGCGGTTTCAGGTGATGGCCACGCTGCAGGCGGCGCGGGCCCGCTCGCTCGGGCTCCCGCTGGTCTCCGCGAAGTCCTGGGGCCTGAACCGGGCGATCTACATCGCCGCGCGCAAGCGTGGATTCAAAGAAGGGAAGACCGGCCCTACAAAACCCAAGAAATACACAGCGACGTTTGCGGAGTATCACCTGGGCGAAGACAAGGCCTACCGGGTGAAGGCCGGCGGCGAGCTGCTGTTCACCATCGGCGGCGAGCTGCAGACGAGTGAGGACTTCCAGCGGCAGGTCATCGCCCGGTTCAACGGGACGTTTCGGGAGGCCTGGAACGAGGCGATGGACATCGT
>DASYRL010000101.1:0-21389 GCA_036004445.1 bacterium | reverse complement strand
CGAAGTTCGTCGCGGCAGCCGAGGCCGCGTTCTTCGCGCCCGAGCTGAATGAAATGCGCTTGCTTCCCGGGGCGGCCGACCTCCTGGACCGCCTTGCGCAGCGCGGGATACGCCGCGGGCTGGCCTCCAATGCCTCGTCGCACTACTTCGTGACGGAATGCTGTCGCCGGCTGGCCCTCGATCGCCGGCTCGATCCCATTCTGTCCTCCGCCGCGGTGGGATGGGCGAAGCCGCATCCCGCGATCTTTCAGGTCATGCTGTCGGCTTGGGACGTCCCGCCGGCCGACGCCGTGATGGTCGGTGACACGCTGGGGGCCGACATTGCCGGTGCGCGCGCGATGGATATGCGCAGCATCCTCGTGACCGGCGAGCGTGGGCCGAATGAGCCGATGCCGTCAGAAGTACTGCGACCCGATGGCGTGGCGGTCGATCTACCGACGGTCGGGATGATCCTCGACGCGTGGAGCTCGTAGCGCGCTACGCGTTGGTGAGCGCCTGCTCGAAATCGGCGATCAGATCGCCATCGTCTTCGATGCCCACGCTCACGCGAATGAGGCCGTCGGTGATGCCGGCGCCTTCGCGGACGTCTTTGGGCATGTGGACGCTGGAGAGGCTTGCGGGATGCGACACCAGCGTAGTCGTCCCCCCCAGACTGGTCGCGCGCTTGCAGACGCGCAGCGCCTCGAGCACACGCACGCCGGGCTCGTAGCCGCCCTGCACTTCGAAACTCAGCATGCCGCCGAAGCCGCGCATCTGCCGTTTGGCCACTTCGTGCCCGCGGTGTGTGAGGAGGCCGGGATAATAGACGCGGTCGACCCGCTCGTGCCCCGCGAGATACTCGGCCAGCCGCTGCGCCGATCGGTTCTGACGCTCCACCCGCAGCCCCAGCGTCGACAGCCCACGGATGACGAGCCAGGCACCGAACGGATCGATCGTGGTCCCGAAGATGCGGGCGTGACGCTTGGACTTCTGGATGAACTCGCGCGAGGCGACGAGCACCCCCGCGGTCACGTCGTGGTGGCCGCCGAGGTACTTCGTGGCGCTGTGCACGACGGCGTCGACGCCCAGCGCGATGGGATTCTGATTGTAGGGAGTGGCGAAGGTGTTGTCGGCGATCGTCATCGCGCCGTGGCCGCGCGCGAGGGCGACGACCCCGGCAATGTCGGTCACGTCCAGGACGGGGTTGTTCGGGGTCTCGACGTACAGCAGCCGGGTCGTCGGCCGCAGCGCGCGCTCGTAGGAATTCAGCTCCGTGTCGGCCAGCACCGTGGTCTCGACGCCGTAGCCCGGAAGCAACTCGGCGAACAGCTGATAGGAGGCCTGGTAGATTGCCCGCGGGGCGATCGCGTGGTCACCCGGCCGCAGGGCGGTCATGACCGCCGTGGTCACCGCGGCCATGCCGGAGGATACGGCCAGCGCATCTTCGGCGGCTTCGAGCAAGGCAACCTTCTCTTCCAGTGCACGGGTGGTGGGGTTCGCCCAGCGGGAGTAGATGTACCCCGGTGGAATCTCCTGACCGATCCGTGTGCCCTCCTCGGCCGTGTCATAGTAGAAGGTCGCCGTCTGATAGAGCGGCGGGGCGACGGATTTGTGCGTGTCGGCCATCTTGCCGCCGTGGATGGCTTTGGTCGTGAATCCCCAACTGTTTGGCATTGCGAACCTCGTGACGTGTGACTCGTGACTCGTGACTCGTATTCGGTAACCGAGACTCCATTTCTTCTGAAAAAGCCACCCGATACTGCTGACCAGTCACCAGCCACGAGTCACGAGTCACCATGAGGTTCGGGGCGCACGTCAGCATCCGGGGAAAGCTGCACCTCGCCGTCGACCGGGCGGTCGCCATCGGCTGCGAGTGCCTGCAGATCTTCGTGGGGAGCCCGCGGCAGTGGCGCGAGGTCGCCTATCCGGACGAGGACCTCGACCTGTTCATTCGCAAGCGACGCATCGCCGGACTGGATCCGCTGGTCGCACACGGCGCGTATCTCATCAACCTGGCCGCGGCGGTTCCGCTGGTGTACCAGCGCTCGACCGCGGCGCTGATCTACGCGGTGCGGGCGATGGACCGGCTGCGCGGGTTGGGGGCGATCACGCACGTCGGCAGCCGCGGCAACCGCCCATGGCCGGAGGCGCGCGACCGGATCGTGGCATCGCTGTCGGTGGCGCTGGAGCAATCGGATCGCGCGATGATCCTGCTCGAGAACTCCGTGGGCGCGGGAGGATACGTTGGCAACACGTTCGAGGATCTGCGGGATATCCTCAAGGCGATGCGCTGGCACCGGCGGCTGGGCATCTGCCTGGACTCGGCGCACCTGTTCGCCGCGGGCTGGGACATCCGGACCCGGGCCGGAGTCGATGCGGTCGTCGCCGCGTTCGACCGAATCGTCGGGCTGAAGCGCCTGCGGGCGCTGCATCTGAACGATTCCAAGGGCGCGCTGGGCTCGCGCGTGGATCGCCACGCGAACATCGGCGAAGGGTGGATCGGGCGCGCCGGGTTTCGCGCGCTGGTGAACCATCCTGCGCTCGCGCACCTTCCGGGGTTCATCGAGACGCCGGGATTCGACCACGAAGGGCCGGATCGGAAGAACCTCGACGTGCTCAAGAGATTACGCAGGAATGGTTAGCAGGGGGATTGCCGCGTCGCGCTGCGCCTTCGGCGCGCGCTCCTCGCAATGACCCAATGAAAGCAGGCCTGCGGCGCGCGCTCCTCGCAATGACTACAAGGGCGCGCTCCTAGCAATGACGACTAGCGGGGAGTCGGCGCGGCCGTCGGGGTGATGCGCAGGAAGAGGGTTTCCAGCGCCAGACGCGGGTGGACGTTGCGGCGCAGCGCGTCTTTGGCGTCGGAGACGGCGACGATGCGCGCGTTCAGTTCGGCCGCGTCGATCGTCGGGGCGAGCGACGCAATCGAGTCCCGCCGGTCCAGGTTCACCACGAGCGCCTCGTCCGGCGTTTCCTTCCAGACCAGCAGATCCCGGTACCAGAACAGCGCGATGTCGAGCAACTCGGGCAGCTGATCCTTTTCCTTCGACAGCTCCTCGGCGGCGTCGAGGCGATCGAGCGGGTCGGCGCGCTCAAGATGCTCCAACAGGTCAAGCACCCGCGCGCGCATCCGCAGCGCTCCCTCCGAGGTCGCCCACGTGACCGCGCGGCCGAGCTGGCCCCCGGACAGCGACGCGAGGAAGCGCGCCTGGCCGGCGGGGACCCCGTGGCGGTCGGTGAGAGCTTTCTCGATCAACGGCAGCGGAATGAGCGAGAACCGCACGAGCTGGCAGCGGGACACGATCGTCGGCAGCATCGGGACCGTCGATTCGGCGATGAGGATGATGACGACCTGCGGGGGCGGTTCCTCGAGTACTTTCAGGAGGCTGTTGCCGGCCGTCGGATCCATCCGGTCCGCGTTCATCAGCGTGTAGACTTTCCACCCGCCCTCCAGCGGCGGGAACATGACCTGATGCCGCAGCTCCCGGACCTGCTTGATCCCGATGAACGTCGTCGTCGTGTCGTCGGGGTCCAGCAGGAGACCGCGGTCGACGTCCACCAACCGGACATCGGGGTGCTGGTCCCGGGCGATCAGGCTGCACGCCCGGCACTCGCCGCAGGCATCACCCTCGACCGGACGCTCGCAGTTGAGGAATTGCGCGAACGCCTTCGCGGTCTCCAGGCGGCCCACGCCGGGTGGACCGACGAAGAGGTACGCGTGGGAGACGTGCTTGCTGCGCACGGCGGACCGCAGCAGCAGTACGGCGTGATCCTGGTTGACGAGATCGCGGAAGGTCACTAGACCCGTTCCATCCGGTCGACGTCGAGCACGAACACGATGGCGCCGCCGATTTCGACCTTCACGGGGTAGGTCACGTAGGAGTCCACCGGCTCGACGACCGGGGGCATCGGGCTCACGAACTGCTCGCGGCGCTGACAGACGCGCTGAATCGTCGCCAAGACCAGATTCACCTGTCGGTCTTCCACGCCGGTGAGGATCGTCGCGTTGCCCTCCCGCAGGAACCCGCCGGTGCTGGCGAGCACCGTCGCCTGGATGCCGTCTTCGGTGAGGGCATCGATCAGCCGGCCCGAGTCCTTTTCCTGCACGATGGCTAGGACGAGCTTGATCCCCGCCACCCCCTCGCCTGCAGGAACTCGTCGACGATGCGGACGATGTCGGCGTGCACCGCGAGCAGGTCGCGCGACGCGTCGATCACGCGCACGCGGTGCGGTTCTTCTCGCGCTATCGAAAGGAATCCTTCCCTCACGCGCTGCTGGAACGGCACGCCCTCCTGCTCCAATCGATCGCCGAATCCGCGCCGCCCTTCTTTCCGGTCGGCATCGCGCGCCCGGGTCAGCCCGACGGTGGGGTCGATGTCCAACAGCAGGGTGAGATCCGGCTGCAGCCCCCGCGTCGCCACCGCGTTGACGGCGCGGACGACGTCGATGCCCAGCGCGCGCGCGTGCCCCTGGTACGCCAGCGAGGAATCGACGTAACGCTCCGACAGCACCAGGCGGCCCGACTGCAGCGCGGGCTCGACGATCTCCGCGACGAACTGGGCCCGCGACGCCGCGAACAGCAGCATCTCGGTCCGGGGCTCCATCGGCGCGTCGCCCAGCAGCACCTGGCGGATGCGCTCGCCGATGGCCGTGCCGCCGGGTTCGCGCGTGTGCAGCACCTCACCCCGGGGGTGCAGATGGTCGCGGAGCAGGCGGCCCTGGGTGCTCTTGCCGGCGCCGTCGGGCCCCTCGATCGTGATAAACAATCCGCGCATCAGCGCGGGAAGACGACCACGCGACGGAACGGCTCTTCGCCGCGGCTCTCGCTGGCGAGGCCGTAGCGCTGGATGAGCTGGTGCTGGAGCCGGCGGACGTAGGAGTTCTGCGGCGACAGCTCGACCGGCTGGGTGGATTTCAACGCTTCGGAGATGGCCTCCTCGACCTCGCGGAGCGCCACCTCCTGCTCGTCCTCGACTTCCTCTTCGACCTCAAAGATGCTGCGCAGGAAGGCCTGGATCTGGCTGACCGTGTTGCTCTTGAGGATGTGCATCGGCTTGCCGCGCCCCGCGGCTTCGCGCAGCTTCTTCGGCTGCCGGCGCTCCTGCGACTTCAGCGTCAGTACGATGTCGGCGTCGTTGAGACTCTCGGCGACGTAGGCGGGAACCCGCAGCTCCTTGATCGCCCGCTCCAGCCGGTTGCGGCTGACCGCGTAGGGATAGATGCGCGCGATCCGGCGGCCCGGGCGCCCGACGTCTTCCGACGGGGGCGGGGCCAGCGGTCCCTGGGCGGCCCACCCCGACGGCTTGACGGGCGGCGCCTCGATCTGCACGTCACCGGTCTCGGTGCGAAGGCGCGTCTCCGGCCGCGGGACGACGCCGCGGAGAAACCGGTCCACCACCGCCGCGACGTCGTGGTGGACGGCCAGCCGGTCTTTCAGCACGATCTCGATGACCACGTCGAACGTCGGCGGCGCCTTGCGTTCGAGCACCGTCTTCTGCGTACCGCGGCGGCGGGCTTCCTCGTCGGACAGGGTAACGGCCTGGATGCCGCCCACCAGGTCGGACAGCGTCGGGTTCTGCAGCAAATTGTCGAGCGTATTGCCGTGGGCGGTGGCGATCAGCTGCACCCCGCGCTCGGCGATCGTGCGGGCGGCCAGCGCCTCGGCCTCGGTCCCGATCTCGTCGATGACAATGACCTCGGGCATGTGGTTCTCGACCGCTTCGATCATCACGGCGTGCTGCAGCTCCGGATGCTGGACCTGCATCCGCCGCGCTGCGCCGATGCCCGGATGCGGGATGTCGCCATCGCCGGCGATCTCATTGGACGTGTCGACGACCACGACCCGTTTGCTGAGCTCGTCGGCCAGCACGCGGGCTGACTCGCGCAGGAGGGTGGTCTTACCGACGCCGGGGCGGCCCAGCAGGAGGATCGACTGGCCGGACTCGATGACGTCGCGCACGATGTCCACCGTCCCCACGACCGCGCGGCCCACGCGGCAGGTCAGGCCGATGACTTCGCCCTGGCGGTTGCGGATCGCCGAGATGCGGTGCAGGGTGCGCTCGATGCCGGCGCGGTTGTCCTTCCCGAACGCGCCGACGTGCGTCGTGACGAAGCGGATGTCTTCCGTCGAGACGTAGCCGTCGTTGAGGTAGATGACACGTCCCGGGAACCGCGCCTCCGGGCGCCGCCCGAGGTCGAGCACGACCTCCAGCAACGTCTCCAGGTTGGGCTGGCTCTGCAGGTCCTCCCGGAGGTGCCCGGGGAGGACGCCCAGCAGCAGATCCAGGTTGTCGGTGATTTGAATCTGTCGCGGCGCCAACAGTGAGGTTGCGACGAGTGTTACCGTCCTTGCAGTAGTTATACCACGCATGGTTCAGCCTCCCTCCAGGACGAGGCAGGTCAGGTACTGGGTCTCGGGCATCGCGGGATGCACGGGGTGGTCGCGCGCCTGCCCGCGGGACTCGATTAGCCGCACGCGGCGGTGCGCGTCCGCGGCCGCCGCGGCGACAATCGACAGCAGCAGCGCCTCCCCCACGTGGTAGGAACACGAGCAGGTCACCAGGATCCCGCCGGGCCGCAGCAGCCGCAGCGCGCGCAGGTTGATCTCCTTGTATCCGGCGGCGGCGCGCTCGACGGACTCTTTCGTGGGCGCGAACGGAGGCGGGTCGAGGATTACCGTGTCGTACGCCGCCTTCTCCGCGACCAGCGCGCGAAGCGCGTCGAACGCGTTCGCTTCTATGAACTCGCAGCGATCCTCAACCTGGTTGAGGATCGCTGCGTTTCTTGCACCAGCAACAGCATCGGCGGAACTGTCGATCGCGGTCACCGATCGGGCGCCGGCCAGCGCGGCGTGAACGGCGAAGGCACCCGTATAGCAGAAGACGTCGAGCACCTCGGCCCCCGGCACATACGGCGCCATCGCCAAACGGTTCTCCCGTTGGTCGAGGTAGAAGCCGGTTTTTTGACCCCCTTCGAGCTCGACGATGAAGCGTGCGCCGCCTTCCGCAATCTCCACGGCTGAGGGGCCTTCTCCCCGGAGCCAGCCGCTCCGGGACTCCAGGCCTTCCAGCCGCCGCACCGACGCGTCGTTGCGTTCGTAGATGGCGGCGGGGGCCGCGAGTTCCATCAGGAGATCCGCCAGCATCGCTTTGCGCTGGTCCATACCCAGGGCCAGCGTCTGCATGGCCAGCACGTCGCCGTAGCGATCGACGATCAGACCCGGGAGGAAGTCACCCTCGCTGTAGATCAGCCGCGACGCGGTCGTGCCGTGGACGAACCGCTGCCGGTAGGCCAGTGCCGCGCTGACCCGGCGGCGCCAGAACCCGTCGTCGATCGACTCGGGCTGCGTGGTCAGGACGCGGACGGCGAGCGCGCTGCGGCTGTTGATGAATCCACGGCCCAGCCATGTGCCGCGCGGCGAGCGGACGTCGACGATCCCGCCGTCTTCGAAGTGGCCGTCGAGCCGTGCGATGTCACCGCTGAAGACCCAGAGATAGCCGGAAGCGATGCGGGCGTCCTTGCCAGGTTTCAGGATGACGGTCGGCAGTTTTGACAATGACCGGCGGCGGACTCAGAAGAGTGTGGTCTGAGCGGGCTCCTCGATCTTCTTCGGTTCCTCGCCCGCGGCCCCGGGGGCCTCGGGGCCGCCGAAGATGTGAAGCTCACCGTAGGTGCCGTCGTAGCCGGGTTTGATCTCGACCCGGCCTTCGCGCACGCGGCGCACGCCGTCGACGATCTTCGCCGTCGTGTGCTTCGCCAGCTCGTCCAGCGGCAAGTCCAGCAAGATGGCGAACTCCCCGCCGAGCCGGGCACAGAGTTTGAAGTACTCCTCGCGGACGCCGCCGGTCCCCGGCTGCGCCCCCATGCCCTCGGCGATGATCTCTTCCAGCGGGATTAGGTTCCTGTACGGCACGGCGCGCGCGGGCACGTAGCCCTCGTCCCGATCGGCGAGGTCCTCGACGCGGTGCATCACCCCGACGGTCAGCGGGCGCTTGCAGACCGGGCAGCGGTCGCCGAGGGCTTTGCTCTCTTTGGGGGTCAGCCGCGTGTTGCAGTTCCGGTGCCCATCGTAGTGATACTTGCCTTCCTCAGGGAAGAACTCCACGGTGTAGAGGAACTTGCTGGTGTCCTTCTCCCGGAGGATCCGCATGAGCTCGAAGTAGTCGGGCTCCGCCTCGAAGACGTTGGCTTCGCGCCCCAGCTTCGCGGGCGAGTGGGCGTCGGAATTGCTCACCAGCATCACCCGGTCGAGCTGCGAGAGCCGCCAGTTCATCGGGGGATCGCTGCTGAGGCCCGTCTCCACCGCGGCGATGTGGGCGAGCTGATCGCCGAAACATTCCGCCAGCGAGTCGAACCCCGAATTGGACCCGAACAGGCTGAACCAGGGCGTCCACGCGTGCGCGGGGACGATCATGCAGTCGGGAGAGACCTCCATTACGTACTCGACGAGCTTGCTCGACGGCAGGGTCAGCGTCGGCCGGCCGTCGGCCATCAGCGACCCGAACCGGCCCAGCACGGCGTTGATCCGCTCAACGATTTCCAGCGACGGCGCGAAGATGACGTTGTGGATCTTGCGCAGGCGCCCGCCCTGCGGGTAGATATTGCTGACCTCCACGGTCAGCATGAAGTGCGTCCCCCCAAAGGTGTACAGTCCGCGGTCGTTGGGCTTGAGCTTGAGCTTCAGTTCGCGGAACCAGATCGGGTGGGTGAAATCGCCGGTGCCGAGGACGGTGATGCCCTTGACCTTGCACCACCGGGCCATGCTCTCGACGTCCATCTCCCGGCTCGTGGCCCTGCTGTACTTGGAGTGGAGATGGAGGTCGGCGATGAGACGCATGGCTAGAGATTCAGCCTGCCGGAGAGCCCATCCTCCCACAGCGCGCGCAGCCCCACCCTGGTGAGCCGGAGCGCCATCGCGGTCAGCGGCCAGCCCCCGCGGCGGCGGAGGGCCTGGCGGAGGACCGGAAACAGCAGCCGCGACTGAAACGCCGTGTCGCCGTGGAGTTCCACGGTCTGGCGGACGGGATCGACGTCGCCGAGGGCGGCGATGAGCGCGTTGAGGTCGGCGTCGGTCATCTGGTTGAGCGCGGTGCGCATCAGACCGGTGAACCAGATCTCCCGGCCGAAGCGGCGCCGCCACGCCCGCTCGTACTCGCCCAGGGCCGCGCGGCTGCCTCCGACGTAGCCGGCCGCAGCCTGCGCGGCAAGCCGGCCACCGATGAGGGAGAAGTAAATCCCCCCGCCGCTGGTAGCCTTCACGTGACCGGCGGCGTCGCCGGCGATGATCATCCCGTCGATGACCGTCCGGTGGCGCCGGTTCAGCACGGGGATGGGGCCGGCCAGTTTGCGCTCCACCACGGCGCGGCGGAGGCGGCGCGAAGCGACGGGGTGCTCGCGGACGAGCGCGTCGAGGTAGTGCACGGGGGCGCGCGTCGCGAAGCGGGGATCGACGCACAGCCCCACCCGCCCGCGGCCGGGGCCGATGGGCATGAGCCAGGCAAAGAACCCCGGCGACGACGACGTTCCCAGGTAGACCTCGGGGCAGTCGCCGCGTTCGAGCTCCACCCCGGCCATCTGGTACTGCAGACCCATGACCGACGCGCGTGGCAGATCCAGTCCCAGCGTGCGGGGCAGCACGGGACGGGCGCCTTCCGCGTCGATGATGACCCGCGCCGTCGCCGCATACGATACACCGCCCCGGTCGCCCCGGACCCGCACAGCTCCGTTCACGCGTTCGGCGGCGCGCAGCCGGGTGCCCATGAGCACCTCAGCGCCTTGCTCCTGCGCGCGTGCGGCCAGCCAGCGATCGAAGACGCCGCGGTCGACGACGTGCGAGTCCGGCTCCGACCGCCGCACCCGCGCCACCGTGCCGTCGGGCGCATAGAATGCCCCGGCCTGCAGCGTGTTGAGAATCAGGTGCGAGGGGAGGTCGAACTCGCGGAAGGCGTGGAGCTGCAGCTTCCCCGAGCAGTGGGTGGGGACGCCGATCTCCCGGTGCTCTTCGACCAGCGCGGTGCGGAGCCCCAGCCCGGCCGCCGAGAGCGCCGCCATGCCCCCTGCCGGACCGGCACCGACCACAATAACATCGTAGTCCAGTTTCATCTTCGGGTAGTATACGCACCGAGGGCGGCTGGGACCTTGAAGGGACCCGCGATGGGGTCAGGTCTTCACTTGGGTGGATTGGGAGGAAATTGCCTCAAGTGAAGACTTGACCCCTTGGCCTAGATCTGCGGCGGCGGGGGAATCTTGCCATTGAACCCGGAACAAGTGGGGAAGGGTCGCA
The DNA here is from genome assembly GCA_036004445.1 of bacterium. GTDB lineage: Bacteria > Sysuimicrobiota > Sysuimicrobiia > Sysuimicrobiales > Kaftiobacteriaceae > DASXUC01. Next base: position 11,128 of record DASYRL010000101.1, on the reverse strand, counting down.
CGTAAGGTTATCCAGGAGCAGCATGCACAGAATCCTCGTCATCGGGCTCGTCCTGATCCTGGCCATTCTTCCTCCCGCGTTCGGGCAAGCGACGTTCAAGCGGGGGACGCTCACGCTCACGCAAGGATCAAGGCGGGTTGTCCTGCAGGTGGAGGTCGCCGACACGCCCGCCGCGCGCGCACGGGGACTGATGTTCCGAGACCAACTGCCCGAACTCGCGGGGATGCTGTTCATCTTCGAAAGTGAATCCCACTGGGCATTCTGGATGAAGAATACGTTGATTCCGCTGACGATCGGGTTCTTCGACGCAAAATGGCGCCTCGTGGACATCAAGGACATGAAGGTCGCGCCGGACCCGGAAAAGGGGCCCTTCGCCCTCTATCAGACCGAAGCGCCGGCGATGTATGCGCTCGAGGTCAACCTGTGCTTCTTCAAGCGACACAGCCTCCGCCAGTGGGTCTGGCGGGATGCTCAGCTAGTTTCACCCGGCGCGACGGCGGTGCTTGCGCTTACGCAGGGGTCAGCGGTTCCACGAACGACACCGCAAACGAGTACCACCGCCGCCGCACTACCCACGTGCGTGGGGAAGTAGGCTGCTCCGCGGCCGCAGGCCGCGCCACCACCCGTACGTCCGCGTAGCCGGGCCGGCCGAGCGCTACCCACTCTTCCGCCCGCCGCTGCATCCGCTGTGCCGCCGCGTCCGACCCGTAGACCACCACAGCATCCGGCCGGATGAGGCACAGGCTCCTCTCCCGCGGTTCGAACAGCCCGCCTACCGCGTGGAACCCCCACGCTTCGGGGTTGCTCGTGAAGATGTTGATCATCCCGGGCTCGCTCAGAGCCAGGTAGATTGCCAACCCGCCTCCGAACCCGAGCGCATTGACCGGGACGATCAGACCGCCCACGCGGCGCGGAGGTTGGTTGAGCAGGGATTGCAGCAATCCGAGCGGCACCGACGGCAGACCGGGCGCGCTGAGGAACAGCCCGTCGCCCATCGGTACCATCGAGGTATCGGCGGCCGGATCGTCGGTCCCATAGGCACCTTTGAGCATCATGAACCCACAGCACTCCACGGAGATGCTGCGGAGTTCCTCGCCTGCGCGGTCGAACGCGACGCACAGGCACGTCGTACCCAACCGCAGGGGGAGCAGCAAGCGGCCGCCGTCACCGAGCTGAGCCACCCACGGCGGTGCGACGTCGCTGAGGCTCGCCGTGACGATGATGCGGTCATAGGGCGCGCCGGCCGGGTGGCCAAACCCGCCGTCGCCGGCGATGACCTCGACGTCGGCGTAGCCCGCCGTCCGCAGGTGAGCCCCTGCCCGCTCCGCGACGTCGGGCTGGATGTCGATCGTGACGACCCTTCCGGCCGCTCCGACGAGTTCCCGCAGGATCGCCGCATTGTAGCCTGTGCCGGCGCCGATCTCCAGGACCCGGTGGCCGGGCGCCGGCGCGAGCTGCTCCGCCATGACGGCCATGATCCCCGGCTGTGAACTGCTGGTGGTGGGAAGCCCGTGCTCCCAGCGGGTCGGAATCGCATCATCGCGGTAGGCGTCGGCGGCGGTGCGGTGCGGGACAAAGAGATGCCGGGGGACGGTCCTGAACGCCGCCTCGACCGCGGGTGATTGGATGGAGCCGCGGCGCTTGAGCGCGTCGACGAGGTGGTTGCGAAGTTGCAGTGCGTTGTCAGTCGTCATCGCGCTCCTCCATCATATCCACATCCTCCCCGCTATCCACAAATGGGAACGACAGTTCCGCATTGACCGCATGAAGGGCGCGTGATACAAACAGTCTCGCCAGCGGAAAGCGGATTGTTGAGATGGGAGGAGGTACCGTCAGACACCGGCGCTTCGGCGTTGGGGTCCTGACCGGCAACCCGGCCTAACTCGGCAGGAGCGCAGCCGCTGGCTTATTTCGGAGGGGGGAGCGATTCTCTCCCCCTCCGATTCCTCCCCCCTCCCCACGCTGCTTCGATCGATCGGTTGCTGATGCTCGGACTCGGCGAAGCCGGTCCTGCGCATGTGACGCGGCCTCGCTGCATTCGTTTCGCGCTATACTTTTTGTGGCATGCTCCGCGTCGCCATGGCCCAAATCAATACCACGGTGGGGGACCTCGAAGGGAACACCCGCCGCATCTGCGAGGCCATCGATCGCTCGCGCGATCTCGAAGCCGACATCGTCTGTTTTCCCGAGCTCGCCATTACCGGCTACCCGCCTGAGGATCTCCTGCTCAAGCCCGACGTCGTGAAGGGAAACCTGGCCGCCCTGGATGAGATCACCCGCCGGACGCAGGGCATCGCCGCGGTTGTAGGGTTCGTGGACCAGGAGACCCACCTCTACAATGCCGCGGCCGTCCTCGCCGACGGGGAGCGCATCGGCGTCTACCACAAGCAGCGCCTCCCCAACTATGGGGTGTTTGATGAAAAGCGCTACTTCCAGCCCGGCCGGGCGGGGTTGATCTGCGTGATCCGGGGCGTCCCCGTCGGGGTGACCATCTGCGAGGACATCTGGGCCCCCGGGGGGACCTGCCAGGCGGAAGCGGCGGCCGGGGCGCTGGTGATGATCAACATCAACGGCTCACCCTATCATGCCGGAAAGTGGCAGCAGCGCGCGGAGATGCTGCGCACGCGCGCGCGGGACTACAGCATCGTGCTCTGCTACAACAATCTCGTCGGGGGCCAGGACGAGTTGGTTTTCGACGGCATGGGCATGATCTTCGACCACAGCGGCGACCTGCTGGCCCGCGGGCACCAGTTCAAAGAAGACCTCATCGTCTGCGACGTCGATCCCGAGGCGGTCCGGCGGCACCGGCGGTTTGCGCCGGTCGCTCCCGCCGACGGCGACGACGGCCCCATCCCGACCCAGACGCTCCCGGTCTCCGGCCCCCGCGGGCGCACGCGGGAAGCATACCAAGCAACGATCGTGGAGGCGATGGAGGCTCCTGAAGAGATCTACGAGGCGCTGGTGCTGGGGACGCGCGACTACGTGCGCAAGAACGGTTTTCGCAACGTGGTGATCGGGCTTTCCGGCGGCATCGATTCGGCCATCGTCGCGACGATCGCGGTCGATGCCCTGGGCAGCGGGCACGTGCATACGGCGTGGATGCCCTCGGAGTACAGCTCGGACGAAAGCCGGCGCGGCGCGCGGGAGGTCGCGTCCAACCTCGGGGTCGAGGTCACCGAGTTGGGCATCGGCGGAATCTTCCAGGCCTTCCTGCAGGCACTGCAGCCGGTCTTTGCCGGCCGCACCCCCGATACCGCGGAAGAAAACATCCAGGCGCGGATTCGTGGCACGCTGCTGATGGCGTTGTCCAACAAGTTCGGCTGGCTGGTGCTGACGACCGGAAACAAGAGCGAGATGAGCGTCGGGTACGCCACCTTGTACGGCGACATGGCCGGCGGGTTCGCGGTCATCAAGGACGTGCCGAAGACACTGGTGTATGACCTGGCGCGCTGGCGCAACGCGAGATCGCCGGTCATTCCTGAGGGGGTGCTGACCCGCGTTCCGACCGCCGAACTGCGGCCGGGGCAAAAGGACACCGATACGCTGCCCCCTTACGAGATTCTCGATCCGGTCCTGCGGCTGTACGTTGAGGAAGACACGCCGCCGCAAGAGATCGTCGCCGCCGGCTATCCCGCAGAATTGGTGGCCAACGTCGTCGCGATGGTGGATCGGAACGAATACAAGCGCCGCCAGGCGCCGCCCGGGGTGAAGATTACGCCCAAGGCCTTCGGCAAAGACCGCCGGCTGCCGATTACCAACTGGTACCGGAGTACCATCCGCGCCGCCGAACCCACCCGTTCCGACGATCGATGACGGGAACCATCACGTCCCGCTACCACGTCAGCACGATGCTGGCCCCGCTGCCATTTGCCGCGCCGGCCCGCTTCCATCTCCAGGAAAACGACGAGTACGTCAAATACGGGCATCCGCCGTTTGCCACTCCGGGCCGAGGGGATCCGTACTGGACGCCGGAGATCATCTCGCAGACGTGGTTCATGGCCGAGAAGGGAAAGATCCCGATTTCCGGCGCAGGGTACGGGGGCCCGTTTGCCGGTCCGGGCTTCGACGCGATCTGGCTGGACATGTCCGAGATCGTCCGCCCGACGCGGGACGGCATCCACGGCCGCGAGTACATCTCGACCGGCGTGGACGTCGGCCGGAAGCTCCCCGCGCTGGTCTTTGACGACTCGGGGCACGTCGCCGACCCACCTGTGCTCGTCGAGCTCCCGATCCCGGTCGTCTTCAATCCATTTCCATTCCCAGTGGAACGGCGCGCGCCGGTCTTGTCGATCGTCAAAGCCGCCGCGGCGCTGCGGACGCTGGCCATTGTGACGCCGGCCCAGTGGAGCGACGACCTGATCCCGTTCGCCGACGCGATTGCCCCCCGCCTCCGGTTGGATGAGTTGGACGCGCACCGGGCGATGTGGGCCGCGGCGCGGTATATCGAACTTGAGGTACCAGGTACAGAAATACTGAGCAAACCGGTACCTGGTACCACCGCCGTCATCGGATGGCGCGTCCCGCTCGAAGGCGACGTCGAAGCCCGCGTGCTGGACCTGACCACCGCGGGCGCCGCAGTCATCCACCTGTACGCCGACGAGTACGGGAACTCATCGCGCGGCTTCATCGCCGACACGCTGCGCAGCGTGCACCGCGCGCTCGTGGAAGCCGGCATCCGCGACGAGGTGACGCTGCTGGCCAGCGGCGGGATCGCGACCGCCGAGCACGTCCCGAAAGCCATCGCGTGCGGCGCGGACCTGGTTGCGATCGACTATACGCTGCTGCTGGCGTTCGGCTGCGGCCTGTGGGCCGACAAGGCCCACTGCCCCGCGGAGAGCGGCGATTTCGAGCCCCAGTGGGGGGCGCAGCGCCTGGTGAATCTCATGGGCGCGTGGCGCGACCAGCTGCTGGAGTGCCTGGGTGCGATGGGGATGCGCGAGGTGCGCCGGCTGCGGGGCGAGGTCGGCCGCGCGATCTTCCAGCCGCAGGAGGAAGCCGCGTTCCGCGCGCTGATGCCCAGAACCGGACCGGCGCCGGTGGAAACCGACGAGCCCGATGTGCCGACGATGGGTGACCTGCGTTGGACGCCGGACCTCCTGCAGGCAACCTGGATCCAGGCTGCCACCGGGGCGCCGCCGGCACGCGGAGAGTACCGGATCGGGCGATCAGGCGGTGGATTCGACGTGCTCCGGTTCGCGGTGGAGATGGACACCGCATCGCCCCCTGCGGCAGATACGATCCGGCCCGAGGACGTGGACATCAGCCTGGCGTTGAACCGCCGTGGGGACGGGCCACAGATCACGATCGACGTTCCCTTCTACGGCGGTGGGATGTCATTCGGCTCGGTGAGCGTCCAGACCATGCTCGCCCGCGCGATGGCGGCCAAGGCGGTCAACACGTTCACCTCGACCGGCGAGGGCGGCTACCCTGAGGAGCTGGTCCCATACGCCGACCACGTGATCACGCAGGTCGCGACGGGTCTGTTCGGCGTGCGGGAGGAAACGATCCAGCGCGCCCGGTTCGTGGAGTTCAAGTACGCGCAGGGCGCCAAGCCGGGACTCGGCGGCCACCTGCTCGGCGGGAAGACGACCGAAGTCGTCGCCTCGATGCGCGAGGCGGTGGCGTGGACGTCGCTGTTCTCGCCGTTCCCGTTCCACAGCGTGTATTCGGTCGAGGATCACAAGAAGCACGTGGACTGGATCCGCGCGGTGCATCCCGACGCCCTCGTGTCGGTGAAGGTCAGCACGCCGACCGACGTGGACATGGTCGCCGTGGGCATCTACTATGCGGGCGCCCATATCGTGCACCTCGACGGCGGGTACGGCGGGACCGGCGCGGCGCCGGAGATCGCGAAGAAGAACATCGCGATGCCCATCGAGTACGCGATCCCGAAAGTGCACCGGTTTCTGGTCAGTGAAGGCATCCGCGATGAGATCGTGCTGGTGGCCTCCGGCGGGATTCGTACGGCGTACGACGCGGCCAAGGCGATCGCCCTGGGCGCCGACGGCGTGGTCGTGGGGATGGCCGACCTGGTGGCGATCGGGTGCACGCGGCTGGCGGATTGCGAGAAGGGGAAAGGGTGTCCGTTCGGCATCACCACCACCGACCCCGAGATGTCCAAACTGATCGTTTCCGAGTGGGGCGCCGAGCGCATCGCCAACCTCTACCGCGCGTGGGCGCTGCAGCTGCGCGAGCTGCTGGCTGCTCTGGGGATGCGCCGGATCGGGGAACTGCGCGGGAGGGCGGATCTACTCGTGTACCTGGAACCTAATTCTGCGATTGCTTCGTCCCGCAACGCCCGCTCCGCGGGCTCGCGGTCCTCGCAATGACGACCAAAATCGATCAACTCATCGCGTCGCGGCGGGAGCTGACCGCGGTCGCGTTCCCGCGTTCCCGCGTTCCCGCGTTCCCGCAGAAGTTGGAGGCCGAAGGCGGCTGCGGGGTCGTCGGACTGGCCTCGTCCATTCCCGTCCACGGCCGCCACATCCTCGTCCCCTGCGGGCAGATGCACAACCGCGGCAACGGCAAAGGCGGCGGGCTCGCGGCGGCCGGGCTATCGGCGGAGCAGATGGGAATCGACGCGGAGCGTTTGGCGACGGACTACCTCATTCAAATTGCGCTGCTCGATCCATCCGTGCGCGGCGAGATCACGACGACGTTCATCGAACCTGTGCTCGACGTGCATACGGGGTACCGGATCCCGACCGTCGACGACTACCGCGACATCCCCGACCTCGAGGTCGCGCCGCCGGACGTGTGGCGGTATTTCGCCCGGGTGCGGCCGGATGTGCTCGATCGGTTCATCGACGAGCACGGGCTGACCGCGCTGACCCGAGCGGCGGCCGAAGATGAATTCATCTCGCAGTGGGCGTTCCGGCTGAACGCCGCGCTGTACGGCGGCGGGCGCATGAAGGCGTTCGTCGTCTCCTACGGCCGCGACGTGCTCGTGCTCAAGATCGTGGGCTATGCCGAACAGGCCCTGCGCTACTATCGGATGGAGGACGTCACGGCGCGGGTGTGGATCGGCCACCAGCGCTACCCGACGAAAGGCCGGGTCTGGCATCCCGGCGGGGCGCACCCGTTCGCCGCCCTCGACGTCGCGCTCGTGCACAATGGGGACTTTGCGAACTACCACGCCGTCAGCGAGTATCTGGCGCAGCGGCATCTCTACCCGCTGTTTCTGACGGATACTGAGGTTTCCGTGCTGCTCTTCGATCTCTGGAGCCGGACCTACGGTTATCCCACGGAGTACGTGATCGAGGCGATGGCGCCGACGACCGAGCGCGATTTCCTGATGCTGCCGGAATCCCGGCAACGGATCTACCGGGCGATTCAGTCGACGCACATCCACGGCTCTCCGGATGGTCCCTGGTTCTTTATTGTCGCGCGGAGCCTTACCGGAGACGCCCTTCGACTTCGCTCAGGGCGCTCACCTCGCCCCGGCGAAGTGAGCGGCTGGCAGTTGATGGGGATCACGGACACTTCGATGCTGCGGCCGCAGGTGTTCGCGCTGCAGGAGGGTGAGGTCAGCATCGGCATCATCGCCTCGGAGAAGCAGGCCATCGACGCGACGCTGGCCAGCCTGTCACATGAGGACGCGCGGATCTGCCCGGTCGCCGACCGCTACTGGAACGCCCGCGGCGGATCGTATACCGACGGCGGCGCATTCATATTCACGGTCGACCGGTCGGGCCGCCTGACGTGTACGGACAAGTTCGGCACGCCCGTGACGACGCCGCCGGGACAGGTCCACCACCTGCCGGTAATCCGCGTCGCCGGAGGTGCGAACGGCCCGGCGCGCCGCCCCGCGATGGACACGGCCCTGGACCTGCGGGAGATGACCTACGATGCGCTGACGGACTGGGTGGCCGGGGTCCGCCGGGAGGCAGAGCGCGGCGAGTCTGCCCGGGCGGACGGTCTCCGGTCACTGACGCACTTAATCGACAGGCGGCTGCCGACCGGCACCAAGAAGCGCGCATCGGTCATCGCCATGCTGCACACCGCGGTCTACGGGATCCTGCGGGACGTACCGGCGCTCGACGGGCAGCCGGGCTCATGGCACCGGCTCAATTGGAGCACTCGAGGCGCGCTGGCTGCTCCGCCGCGCGCGGGCCACACCCTCGTGGTCGACGCGCAGGAGTTTCCTTCGGAAGGCCGGGAGAGCATCGCCCAGTTCCTCGTCCGCGCGAACGAAGCGGGATGGAAGTCGTTCATCATCTTCGCGATGCGCGGCCAGCGGTTTGTCGGATGCGGATTCGGACCGCTGGCAGAACCGGTCCATCTCGACGTGTATGGAAGTCCGGGAGACTACCTCGCCTCGGGGCTCGACGGCGCGGAAGTCATCGTGCACAACGATGCCCAGGACCAGGTCGGCCAGATCGTCAAGTCTGGAAAGATCGTCGTGCACGGGAACGTCGGCCAGACGCTGCTCTACGGCGCCAAGGGCGGCGAGATCTACATCCTCGGCAACGCGGCGGGCCGGCCGCTCATCAACGCGGTAGGTCGGCCGAGGGTCGTCATCAACGGCACCGCACTCGATTACCTGGCGGAATCGTTCATGGCGGGCGACCCGCTCGACGGCGGCGGGTTCTGCATCCTCAACGGGGTGGGCTTCGACGTCGACGGGACCGTGATCGATCTGGACACGCCCTATCCCGGCGGCAACCTGTTCTCGCTCGCCAGCGGCGGGGCGATCTACGCGCGCGATCCCTACCGGCGCCTGGATGCCGAGCAGCTGAACGGTGGGCGCTACACCGATCTTGCGGAGGCCGACTGGAAGACGATTCTGCCGGTGTTGCAAGAGAACGAACGCCTCTTCGGTATCACCGTTGACCGGCTGCTGACCGTCGACGGCCACCGCCGCGATCCCCTCGACGTGTACATCAAAGTCGAGCCGGTCGAGCTGGGTGTGCTCAAGTGAGTCGTGAATCGTGAATAGTGAACCGAAGATCACGAGACGCGACTTGCTGCGGCTCGCGGCCGGAACCGGTCTCGCCACGGCCGTCGCCGGCGCGGTGCCGGCGTGGCTCGAGACCGCCGCGCGCGTGGAGGCGGCGCCGTCCCGGCAATCGTGGGCGGCGCTGGCCCGTCGCCTGCGCGGGAGACTGCTGCGCCCGGGGGACGCGGCGTACGCCAACTATCCCTCACCGTTCAACCTGCGTTATGCGAACGTCCGCCCCGCCGGCATCGTGCTCTGCAGCTCTCCCTCCGACGTGATCGAAGCCGTCAACTTCGCGCGTGTAACCGGCACGCCGATCGCGGCCCGGGGGGGCGGCCACAGCTACGGCGGGTATTCCACCACCCGGGGGCTGCTCGTCGATCTCAGCCGGCTGAACGCCGTGTCGGTCGGCAGCGGCGTGGCATCGTTCGGCGCCGGCGCGCGCAATGGCGACGTGGCGGCCGCACTGCCGGCGCACAGCGTGGCGATTCCTTCGGGCCGGTGCCCCAGCGTGGGGCTCAGCGGCCTGCTGCTGGGCGGCGGGTTTGGCTTCAGCTCCCGGAAGTTCGGCCTGACGTGTGACAGCCTGCTGGAAACGCAGATCGTAACGGCGGACGGACGCCTGCGGACGTGCAACGCGCAGGAGCACAGCGATCTGTTCTGGGCCTGCCGCGGTGGAGGCGGCGGGAACTTCGGCATCAACGTTGCCTACAAGCTGCGCACCTTTCCGGTCGGGACGGTCTCGATCTACAAGCTTGTCTGGCCGTGGGCGGCGGCCGCGGCGGCCATTCATGAGATGCAGGCCGCCTCATTCCATGCGCCCGACGAATTCTCGCTGCGCCTCGGGGCCATCGTCACGCCGGCGGCCAAGTATGTCGTGGCGATCGGTCAGTACTTTGGCCCGCGCGCTGAACTGACCGATTTGCTCAAGCCCGTTCTTGCCACGAATCCGGACACGCAGATGATCGTCGAGCGACACTACTGGGACGGCTACGGCTTTCTGGCGCTGAATCAGGCGAAGGTCGCCCTCGCCAACCGGTCGAGTTTTCTGGACGCGCCGCTGTCCGATGGGGCGGTCGCGACCGCGCTGCGCTGGCTCGAACGCTGGCCGGGCGGAATCGAAAGCAGCGCATCGATGTTCAGCTGGGGCGGGGCGATCAACCGGGTGGCGACGGATGCCACCGCGTTCGTCCACCGCGACAAACACTTCCTCTTTCAGGTGGAAACTCTGTGGAACCGCGGAGATCCCGCCGCGATCGCGCAGGCGAATCTGGCGTGGGTGGACGGCGTCTACGGGGCGATGCGGCCCTCGTTCTCCGGCCAAGCCTATCAGAACTTCATCGACCCCGCGCTGCGAGACTGGCCGCGCGAGTATTACGGCGGCAACCTCGCGAGGCTGCGGAGGATCAAGCGGACGTACGATCCAGGCCATCTCTTCCGATTCCCGCAGGGCATCCCCCCCGCCTAGGTGCGCTGACGCCGCACGGCAGTATCCGCTGGCTGCTCCTGCTCTCGTTCGCCGAGATATTGACCATGCTCACGTTCGGCAACTACTCCGCCGCGCTGCCGGTGCTGCGGCAGGAGTGGGGGTTGAGCGCGGCGCAGGCGGGGATGGTCTTCGGCGCGCAGCAGATCGGCTATGCCGCCGCCGTCTTCGTCCTCAGCTCGCTCACCGACGTCATTGGCGTCCGCAAGATCTATCTCCTCACCGCGGTCTGGAGCGGCGTCATGGGACTTCTGTTCGCGTGGCTCGCCGACGGGTTCTGGCCGGCGCTGCTGCTGCGCAGCCTGGCCGGGATCGGCCTCGCCGGCACGTACGTCCCCGGCATGCGGCTGGTCGTCGAGGCCTTTCCCGGCGCGCGGCGGGGCGCCGCGATGGGCATCTACATCGCTTGTTTCAGCCTGGGAATCGGGCTGTCGCTGCTCCTGACCGGCGCGCTGCTGGAGACCGGATGGCGGACGGCGTTTGCGGTCACCTCGCTGGGACCGCTGGCCGCCGCAGCCGTCGCCTGGTTCATCGTCCGCGATCCCGCCGGCCGGATTCGCCGGGGTACGCTCGCGCTCGGCGACGCGCTGCGGAACGCGCGCGCGCTTCGCTTCATCGCGGCGTACGCCGCGCACAACTGGGAGTTGTTCGGGATGCGGGCGTGGATGCCGGCGTTTCTTGCCGCGATGTGGGTCGGCCGGGGC
>DASYRL010000100.1:0-1800 GCA_036004445.1 bacterium | reverse complement strand
TGGAGGGCGGACGTCTTTACTCCCAGGTCTGCCCGCGGCCTGCGCCCGCGCGACGACGCGCTTCAGATCCGCGAGCACTGCGGCGCACGGCGCGCAGCCCGCCAGGTGCGACTCGATCGCGTACCGCTCGTCGTCGGGCAGCTCGCCGTCCAGATAATCGGAGAGCCTGTCTGTCCATTCGCCGTGATCAGGGTTCATGGCGTTATCCATTCAAGTGCTTCCGCATCAACATACGCGCACGGTGCAGTTGCCGCTTCGACGTTCCGGAAGTGATGTCGAGCATCGCCGCGATCTCGCGATGCTTGTAGCCCTCGACGTCGTGCAGCACGAAAATTTCTCGCGCGCCCGCCGGCAGCTGCTCGATCGCCGCCTCGAAATCCACTCGCAGGTCGGCGCGCGCCGGCGCGACGGTCACCAGATCGAGCGCCGCGGGGTCGTCCGTCATCCGCTCGCGCTGAATCGCAAACGATCGCCGCCGCTCGATGACGACGTTGACCGCCAGCCGGTGAAGCCAGGTCGAGAACTGCGAGTCGCCGCGGAACTGGCCGAGCTTCTGCCAGGTGCGCACGAAGATGTCCTGCGTGACCTCATCCGCCTCGTGGCTGCCCAGCATGCGGCGCGTCAAACTGTGAATCCGGGCGAGGTGCGTCCGGTAGATGCGCTCGAACGCAGACGCATCCCCTGCGGCCGCCAGAGCCACGTCGTCATTCACCCGAGGCGGGGACGCAGCCCCGGTCCGACTGTCGCCGCTCAGCGTCATTACCGCCGTGATGGTCACATGTTCCTGCGCTCGCGGGTGCCCGCAGACGCGCCCGTGAGTTACAAGCAGTTGGACGGGCTCAGGTTACTCAAAGGTTGATAAGGTCGGGTAGGGCAGGTGGGTTAATCGACAGCAGCGCCTGCGGCCATGCCTCGCGGTCTGCCGCGAGGCATCAGCGACAGGTCGCGGCGAGCTGGCGGGGTCCCCAACGCGGCAGCCGCGTTGGGGTGCCCGTGGGGCCCCGCCGCCAGTGCAAAAAAGATGACGCGTAATACTGCAGGAACTCGTGCACGAAAATGGCGCGTTATGCCGCCGGGGCTCCATGCACGTCTCGCCGGGCCTCGATGACGGGCTTCTGCTGGCGACGGGCCAGGCGCATGCGGGCGCTCTCGATGTAGACGTAGTAAACCGGCGTGATGTAGAGGGTCAGGAGCTGCGACACCAGTAGGCCGCCGACCACCGCCAGGCCCAGCGGGCGGCGCGATTCCGCGCCGGCGCCGAAGCCGAGCGCGATCGGCACCGTCCCGACCAGCGCGGCCATCGTCGTCATCATGATCGGGCGGAAGCGGACAAGACACGCTTCGTGAATCGCCTCGCGCGGCGACTTGCCGTGCTCGCGCTGCGCCTCGACGGCGAAGTCCACCATCATGATCCCGTTCTTTTTCACGAGCCCGACCAGCATGATGACGCCGACGAACGCGTAGAGACTCAGCTCGGTTCTGAAGATGAACAGCGTGAGCAGCGCGCCGAATCCGGCCGCGGGCAGCCCGGACAGAATCGTCAGCGGATGCGTGAAGCTCTCGTACAGGATGCCGAGCACGATGTAGATCACCAGCACCGCCAGCAACAGCAGCCAGCCGAGCCCGCGCATCGACGACTCGAAGGCCTGCGCCGTCCCCTGGAAGCCGGCCGTGATCGTCGCGGGCAGCGTGTCGCGCGTCACGCGGTCGACCGCCGCGACGGCGTCGCCCAAGGCGGTCCCCGGCTTCAGGTTGAACGACAGGGTGACCGCGGGAAGCTGGCCGAGATGGTTGACGGTG
>DASYRL010000099.1:0-3267 GCA_036004445.1 bacterium | reverse complement strand
CAGGCGTTGCTGGCTCTGCCCCGTCAATTCCTGCAACGTGCCGAGCTGCTGCTGCACGTTCTGCAAGTCGGTCCGGATGTCGCCGCGGATCTGCGAAAGGGCGGTCTGTTGAGCGACGAGCGCGGCCTGCAGCGCCGCGAGTAATCGCACCAGGGAATCGCGGTCGGCGCGCCGCGTGCTATCCGACCGGGTCAGCTCACTGCGCAGCGCCTCGACCTGGAGCTCCACCTTCCGGACATCGCCCCGCAGGGCGCATCCGGCGGCGAGTCCCAGGCCGAGAAGCCACGCACGCGTGATCGGCACTCGCTACGGCCTCCGGAGCACGTCCCCGCCGCTCAGGACCTCGAACTCATCCCGGCGGTTCTGGGCCCAGGAATCCTCATCGTGCCCCATGGCGACCGGACGCTCCTCGCCGTACGACGCGGTTTCGATGCGGGACGCATCGACGCCGTGACTGACGAGATACTGCTTGGCCGCGGTCGCGCGGCGATTGCCCAACGCGAGGTTGTACTCGTCCGACCCGCGCTCGTCGCAATGACCGCTGACGCGAATGCGCAGATCCGGGTTGGCGTTCAGGATGCCCACCTTCTGGTCCAACGCGGCCGCATCATCACTGCGGATATTGGCCTTATCGTAGTCGAAATGAATCATGGCCGCGAGCATGTTGCGCACCTCAGCGGCCGCCGCCGCCGCGGCAGCTGCGGAATCGGCTGCGCGCTGGCGCGCGATACGATCCGCTTCCTCTTGCGCACGCCGGGCCGAGTCCGCCGCGGCGGAATCCGCCCGCGCCCGCTCTGCCGCGGCGATAGAATCGGCATTCGCCATCGGGGCCGGGGTCTGGTCGGGCTTCTTGCCGCAAGCCACCAGCGTCACGCCGAGCCCTATCAGGACCAGCGAAGGGACGCGTTTCATCTGTCGGTTCTCCCTGTTCAGGGGTTGGCGGAGACAGGCTCCGCTATTCGTGGAGACCACGCCGGCAGGCGGGCACCGCTTTGCTGCAGCAGTGGACGGATGCGCCCGGTCTCCAGATCAATCACCCATAACTGCCGGTAGCCGCTGCGATCCGACACGAAGGCCATGTGACGGCTGTCCGGCGCCCAGGTGGGGTCCTCATTCCGGCCGAGCGACGTCAGCTGCCGCACCGTCCGGGTCCGTACGTCAAGCACGAACACCTGCAACGTCCCGCCGACATCCCTGTGGAAGGCCACCGACTGTCCATCGGGTGACCAATCCGGCGCGTTGGAGGACCCCGTGACCCCGTAATCGAAGGGGGCGAACAACTGCTGGTCCGTCCCGTCCGCGCTCATGACGTACACCTGTGGCAATCCGGGCCGCGTCGAGACAAACGCGATGCGATGGCCGTCCGGACTGAAAGTCGGAGACAAGTTGTCCGAAAAGCCGCCCCTGGTCAAGCGCTGCAAACAACAGTTATCGCGCGCGTTCACCATGTAGATGTCGGTGCCTTCTTCGATGGCGCGACTGAATGCCAGGGTCCGGCCGTCCGGTGAAAACGCCGGGGTGAAATCGAGCGACGACCCGGTCGTGACCACGCTCACACGCCGGTTGGTCGTCACGTCCTGCATGAACAGCTGGCCGTGCCCGCCGGAGAATTCCATGTAGGCGAAACGATGACCATCCGGCGCCCACGCCGGGGACATGGCCTGCCGGTCGGTGGAGGAAACGAGGGTCAGGTCGGCCCCGTCCTGATCGATGCGGTAGACCTTGCCGTCCTTCACGAACAGCAGCCGCGTCGCCGCCATGCCGGGAGCCCCGAGCGTCGCCTGCAGCACCTGATCGGCGAGACGATGGACGGCCAGACGGAACCCCGGATCCCTGGCGCCCGGCAAGCGATGCCGGAATGTGCGCCGAACCGCCCCCCCCATGACGTCATGCACTACGACGATCGCGGTATCTCCGGTGAGTCGCGTTTCGACGGCAAAGTCGGCGCCGAGGGCCTGATACAGGGGGTAGTTGAGTGCGGGTGGGACTCGCGAGCGCGCAGCCCCGGCAGGTCCAGGCGACGTCCCCCCCCCACCGACGCGCACCGAGTCACCACCGGGCAGCGTGATGACCTCGAAGCGATCGCTGTAGTCGAGATCCCGATTCAGGATCGTCCGCATCGAGTCGAGTCCGGGTTGGCGAGCGGGCAGCACCACCAGGCCCGGGCGCACGCCCGGCCGGTAGATGATGCCGATCCGGACCCCGCGATCGATGGCCGAAGTGTCCTGCGACCATAGGGTAGACGGGTAGATGGACAGGATCGCCAAACCGAGCAGCGAGCCGCGGGCGATCGTCATTGACGCTTCCCGGAGAAATAGAAGCGCACGAACAGCACATCGGGCACCCAGCCATCCGGGAGGTCGCCGAATGACTTGTACTGCCCGGCTTCCTCGACCGCGCCCTGGGCCTCGAGGTCGAACGCGAAGCTGCCCGACCGCTTCACGAACTGCAAATCGGTGATCGTGCCGTCCCGGTGCACCATGAACGACACCTCAGACTCGAGCGGCGTGGATTCCGACGGGCGCTGCCAGCGCCGCAGCACCTGGGCCACGATGTTCTGGAGATACTCCGGATAGGGAAACTCGACGCCCTCAGTGCTCACCGTGGCCGGATCGCTTCCCGTACTCGGCGCTTCCCCGGCGATACGCGGCTGCGGCGTGGTGCGCGGCGCCGCCTCGCGCCGTTTCGTGTCGGCGACGCGCGGCGGTGGCGCGGGCGACACGGTGTTCTTGGGCGGCGGCTTGACGACGGGCGGCGTCGGCTCCGGAGGAGCCGCCCCGCGCTGCACGGCGGCCGGCGCGGGACGCGACTCCGGCACAAGGTCGGGGGCTGCGATCAGCCGCACCCGATAGGTCGGGGGCTCGGAGTGCGCGCCCGTGGCCGATGCGAGAAACATCGCGAGGGCCGCGCCGTGCACGGCGATGGTCCCGAACAGACCGAGTGGCACGTTCATCCCGAGCCGCACCGTGCGCTTCATGGAGACAGGGCCTCCGGCTCCGCCACGAGCCCGACGTCCGACACGCCCGCGGCTCGAATCACCGCGAGCACTTGCACGACGGTCGCGTATGCCACGCGCCCATCAGCCCGCAAATAGACGCCGTTGGGATGCCGGCTGCGCACGAACGCGGGGAATGTCGCGCGGAAATCCTCGAACGACAGCGAGGATTGATCGAGGAAGACACGGCCGTTGCGGTCGACGGTGACCACGAGCCCCTGCTTGGGCTCGATGGGGCGGGCCTCGGCTCGCGGCAAGCGGACGTCGACGCC
>DASYRL010000098.1:0-58386 GCA_036004445.1 bacterium | reverse complement strand
GGAACGGATCGTCGGCGGGCTCACGTTCACCCGCGCGATGCGGTGGGGAGCCGGCGATGCCCGCTTCCTGCGTCCCGTACGGTGGGTGGTCGCCCTGCTCGGTCCGCAGGTGCTGCGCATGACCGTGGCCGGCATCCGCGCTGGGCGCAAGACACTGGGTCACCGCTTTCTCGCCCCGCGCCCCCGCACGATCGCGCGCGCATCGGATTATTTCCGGGTCATGAAGGCCGCCCACGTTATCCTTGATCCCGCCGACCGCGAACGCCTCATCACACGGCAGGCGGAGCAGGCGGCGGATCGGGCCGGAGCCGCGGTCCAGTTGGATGCAGATCTCCTCGATGAAACCGTGATGAGCGTGGAGCATCCGCAGGTCCTGGTGGGGACATTCGACCGCGAGTTCCTCGCGCTGCCCGCTCAGGTTCTCGTGACCGTCATGGAGCACCACCAGAAGTACTTCCCCGTCACCGACGCCACTGGCGGCCTGCGGCCGGCCTTTATCGCCGTACGAGACGGCGACCGCCGCCACCTCGCCCGCGTCCGCGAAGGACACGAATGGGTGCTGCGGGCCCGCCTGGCCGACGCACGGTTTTTCTTCGAGGAAGACAGCAGGCATCGGCTGGAAGAACGCGCCGGCCAGCTGGAAGGACTCGTGGTGCTCCAGCATCTGGGGACGATGGCCCAGAAGCGCCGGCGGCTGGTCCGGCTCGCGGAGTACGTCGCGGTGGCGCTGGTCCTCGACGGCCGGACGGCTGAAACCCTGAAGCGCGCGGCAGAGCTGTGCAAGGCGGACCTCGTCACGCACATGGTGGGCGAGTTTCCGGAGCTGCAAGGCGTGATGGGCGGGATCTACGCCGGGCTGGACGGGGAATCGCTCGCGGTCGCTCAGGCGATCGGCGAACACTACCTGCCGGTGCGCTCCGGCGACCGAATCCCCTCGACCCTGCCGGGGAGCCTGCTCGGGCTCATCGACCGCGCCGATACGTTCATCGGCGGCATCGCTGCCGGCAAGATGCCGACCGGCTCGGAAGACCCCTACGCGCTCCGACGGGCCGCCCAGGGGATCGTGGAAATCATTCTCGGCCACCGGATTCAATTCAGGTTGAGCGATTTCCTGACGGCGGCACATGCCGAGATCGTCCAAGATGGGCTGGGACATCCCGCTGACGGTGTCCGGAAAGCAGAGGAGCGTCCGCAGCCCGTGCACATCGCCGTAGCGTCTTTGACACAACGGGCGCGCGCGTTCCTGGTAGAGAAGGGAATCCGATACGACGTGGTCGATGCCGCCTTCACCGTGAGCGGCGACGACCTGGTGGGTGGGGCCGCCCGAGCGCGGGTGCTGGGTGACGCCGTATCGGAGCCGGTGTTTGCGAAGCTGTTCGTCGCCTATGATCGGGCGTCGCGGATCCTCAGCGGCGATACCCCTGCGGCGGTTGACCCGGAGTTGTTCGAGGCTGATGCGGAACGGGAACTCGCTGCCGCTGTGGCTGCCGCGGCGCCCGTGGTGTCGGCCGCCGTCGCGGACGGAGATTTCGCGGCGGGGCTGAACGCCCTGGTCCTGCTGGCCGCGCCGGTCGATCGGCTGTTTGACGCGGTGCTGGTGATGGCGCCCGACCCCCGCGTGCGTGCCAACCGCCAGGCGTTGCTGCGGAAGGTCGTGGACGTGTTCCGGCAGGTGGCGGATTTTTCGAAGATCGTGATGGAGAAACAACCGGGAGTGGGGGATTAGGGGAGTAGGGGAGTGAACCTAATCCCGTAATCCCTTAATCCCCTACTCCCGTCATTTCGCATTCGAGGTGAGTGAATGGCACAGGTCGGACGTCGCAAGTCGCCCACGCGCAAGCGAACGGCTGCTCCCGCTCGGGCGCGGGCCAAGCGGAGGCCGCAGACCCTGAGCGAGCGCAGCAAGTCGAAGCGGACCGGGAAGTGGACGCTGCTGTTCGACGAGGGCGACGCCACGATGCGGGAGCTCCTCGGGGGCAAGGGCGCCGGGCTGGCGGAGATGAGCCGGATCGGCCTGCCCGTCCCGCCGGGCTTCACACTCACGACCGAGGCGTGTCTCGAGTACTACCGGCGCGGCCGGTCAATGCCCGCGGGTCTTGACGATGAGGTGCGGCGGCGGATCGCCACGCTGGAGAAGCGCACGGGCAAGGGCTTTGGAGATCCCCGGAATCCGCTGCTCGTCTCGGTGCGCTCGGGCGCGAAGTTCAGCATGCCCGGGATGATGGATACGGTGCTGAACTTGGGCCTCACGCAGGCCACGCTCGAGGGGCTGGCGTCCGCCACCGGCGACGCCCGGTTCGCCTACGACTCCTATCGCCGCTTCATGCAGATGTTCGGCAACGTCGTACTGGGCGTCAAGCACGAGGCGTTTGAGGACGCCCTCAGCGCGCTGAAACACCGCCGCGGCGTCACGCAGGACACCGAGCTGACGGCCGAGGACCTGTGGCAGCTGATCGAAGAGTACCGCGCCATCGTCCGTTCGCGCACCGGCGAGGACTTCCCCGATGAACCGTGGGACCAGCTGACGCGGGCGATCGAGGCCGTCTTCGCGTCGTGGAACAACCCGCGGGCGATTACCTACCGTAACTTCAACAAGATCCCCCACGACTTGGGCACCGCCGTCAACATCCAGACGATGGTGTTCGGGAACCTCGGGCAGACGTCGGGAACCGGCGTCGCCTTCACCCGCAATCCCGCCACCGGCGAGCGGGGGGTGTACGGAGAGTACCTGCTCAACGCGCAGGGGGAGGACGTCGTCGCGGGCATCCGGACCCCCAAGCCGATCGCCGAGCTGGCCCACGATCTGCCGGAGGCGTACCGGCAGTTCATGGATACCTGTTCTCTGCTGGAGCGGCACTACCGCGACGTCCAGGACGTCGAGTTTACGGTGGAGATCGGGCGACTGTTTCTGCTGCAGACGCGGGCGGGCAAGCGGACTGCGCCGGCGGCGGTGAAGATCGCCGTGGACATGGTCCATGAAGGGCTTATTTCAAAGGAAGAAGCGCTGCTGCGCGTCGAGCCCGCGTCGCTCGAACAGTTGCTGCACCCCCGGCTGGATCCCGACGCCCGCAAGGACGTGATCGCCACCGGGTTGGCGGCCAGTCCGGGGGCGGCGTCTGGTTCCGTGGTCTTCGACTCCGACGAAGCGGAGCGCCAGGCGTCCGAGCATCACGTCATCCTGGTCCGGCCGGAGACCAACCCCGACGACATCCACGGGCTCGTAGCCGCGCAGGGAGTCCTCACCAGCCGGGGCGGCATGACCAGCCACGCCGCGATCGTCGCGCGGGGGATGGGCAAGCCGGCCATCGTCGGCGCGGAAAGCGTGCGCATCGACGAAGCCGCGGGCCGCTTCAGCGTCGCAGAGACGGTCGTGGCGGCGGGTGAAGTCATCACGATCGACGGGTCGACCGGCGAGGTCATCAAGGGTGAGGTGGAAGTCATCGAACCGACGCTGAGCGGGGAGATCGAGCAGCTGCTGAGTTGGGCCGACGACGTGCGGACCCTCGGCGTGCGGGCCAACGCCGACTATCCGCGTGACGCCCAGAAGGCGCTCGAATTCGGGGCCGAAGGCATCGGGCTCTGCCGCACCGAGCACATGTTCATGGAAGAAGAGCGCCTGCCGATCATGCAGCAGATGATCATGGCGGCCACCGAGGAAGACCGCCGCGCGGCGCTCGACCGCCTGCTGGAGTTCCAGAAGGAGGATTTCAAGGGTCTGTTTCGCGTGATGGGCGACCGGCCGGTGATCATCCGGCTGCTCGATCCGCCGCTGCACGAGTTCCTGCCCAAGTTCGAAGAGCTGCTGGTGGAGGTCGCGGAGCTGCGTCTGCGGGGCAACGGCGATGCGCTCGCCGCCCGGGAGGCCATCCTGCGGCGGGTGCAGACGCTGCGGGAGTTCAACCCGATGCTGGGCCTCCGCGGGTGCCGGCTGGGTATCCTCTATCCGGAGATCAATGAGATGCAGGTCCGCGCGATTCTCGGCGCGGCCGTCGAGTTGAAGCGGGATGAGGGGATCGACGTGATCCCCGAGATCATGATCCCCCTGATCGGGATCGCCAACGAGCTGCGGGTCGTGAAGGAGCAATTGGAACGCATTGCCAAGGAGATCATCACGGCGGCCGGGGTGCCGGTGCGCTATATGTTCGGGACGATGATCGAAATCCCGCGGGCCTGCCTCATCGCCGATGAGATCGCGGAGATGGCCGAGTTCTTTTCCTATGGGACGAACGACCTTACCCAGACGGTGTTCGGTTTCTCGCGGGACGACGCCCAGGGGAAGTTCCTCCACGCCTACCTCCAGAAGGGGATCCTGCGCGATGATCCATTCCAGGTTCTCGACCGCGAAGGGGTGGGCGCTCTGATGCAGACCGGGTCTGAACTGGGCAAGAAGGTGCGACCCGATCTGGAGGTGGGCATTTGCGGCGAGCATGGCGGCGATCCCAGCTCGGTCGAGTTCTGCTACCAAATTGGACTGGACTATGTGTCGTGCTCTCCCTACCGCGTGCCGATCGCGCGCCTCGCCGCCGCGCAGGCGCGCCTGAAGGAGAAGATGACCGTTGGCAAGGATGTCTAACAGCCGGGCATCGGGCATCGGGCATCGGGCTTCGTACCGTAAGGGGCGACTGGGTTGGGTCCGGAGCCCGAAGCCCGAAGCCCGTTAGTCGTGCCGGCGCCCCGGGAGGAGATCGAGCGGCGCGAGGCTGAGTGGCTCAGTCCTCGCGCCGTGCGCGCCGCGGACTCGAAGGGCCGCGAGGTCCCCGAGCCCGAGGATGAGTTGCGTACGTGCTTCCAGCGCGACCGCGACCGCGTCATCCACAGCAAGGCGTTTCGCCGGCTGAAACACAAGACGCAGGTCTTCATGGCGCCCGAGGGTGACCACTACCGGACCCGCCTGACGCATACGCTGGAAGTGGCCCAGGTAGCCCGCACCGCCGCGCGGGCGCTGCGGCTCAACGAAGACCTCACCGAGGCCATCGTCCTGGCTCACGACCTGGGCCATCCGCCATTCGGACATGCCGGGGAGGCGGCCCTCGACGCCGTGATGCAGCCCGTCGGCGGCTTCAAGCACGACGAGCAGAGCCTGCGGGTCGTCGAGCTGCTCGAACAGCGCCGGCGCTCCGACGGACTCGAAGTCCGCGGCCTCAACCTGACGTGGGAGGTCCGCGACGGGATCGGCAGCCACTCCAAAGGTCTGCGCCGGCTCGAGGCGGCGCACGCGGAGGGGGAAGGGCTGCCGTCGTCCCTGGAGGGCCAGATCGCGCGCCTCGCCGATCGGATTGCCTACGTGCACCACGATACCGACGACGCCGTGCGCGCCGGCCTCATCACCGAGGCGCAGACGCCCGCGGCGGTGCGCAGCGTCCTCGGCCAGACCCGAGGCAGGTGGATCGGGGTCATGGTGGCGGATCTGGTGGCGTCGAGCGCGGAAGCGGACGTGATCGCGCTGTCGGACGAGGTGCGCGGGGCGCTGAACGCGCTCACGGAGTTCCTCGCCGAGCACGTCTACCAAGGACCCACCAACCGGGCGGAGGTCCGCAAGGCCCAGCGGCTGGTTCAGGATCTGTACGCGTATTTCCTCGACCATCCCGATGAGGTGTCATCCGAATACCGGGCGCTGATCGCCTCCGGTGAGCCGCGCCGGCGTGTGATCGGCGATTTCCTGGCGGGGATGACCGACAGGTACGCGATCCGGTCCGCGGAGAACCTGCTCATTCCCCGAACGTGGGCGTTCTGAGGCAAGGCGGGAACAGGGAACCGGGAACGGGGAACGGAAGACAGACCGAACGCAGGAGGTAGCCCGTGGCGCGACCGCGCAAGGATCAGACTTCGCCGCTCAACATCATCGTGCAGGGCAAGAACATCGACGTCACGCCGTCGTTGAAAGAGTACGCTGAAGAGAAGGTCGGCAAGATCACCCGGTACTTTGAGCATGTCCAGGAAGCGCAGGTTGTCCTCAGCGTGCAGCGGCGCGACAACATCGGCAAGGCGCAGGTCGTGGAAGTCACCGTGTGGGGAGACGGCATGGTGCTGCGCGGGGTGGAAGCCTCGGACGACATGTACGCCTCGATCGACGGCGTCTTTGAAAAACTGCGCAAACAGATCGAGAAGTTCCGCAGCAAGCTCATCGAACGGCGGCGCGTCGAGGAGAGCCGGAAGAAGGACCTGATGGTCGCCACCGCGGAAGCGGCGCTGCGCGCGACCCCCGAGGAGCCGAGCATCGTGCGCATCAAGCGGTTCGCGATGAAACCGATGACGCCCGAGGAGGCGGCGATGCAGATGGAACTCCTCGGCCATGACTTCTTCGTCTTCCGCAACACCCAGTCGCAGGAAGTCAACGTGCTGTACAAGCGCGCGAACGGGGACTACGGGCTGATCGAGCCGGAGCGCTGAGCGTGGCCGACACGAAGCACGATCTGGTATCAGCAGCCGAGCAGGTCATCCGCCGCCTCCGCGGCATCCAGGCGGTTCGCATCGAAGCGGACGACGCCGGCGGCATCCGGCTCGTGCACGTCCTCGGCGGTCCTGACCGCAGCGCCCGCGTCATCGCCGTCGACATCGTCTCAGCGCTTGCCGCCGACTTGGGGGTGACCATCGACCCGCGACAGGTCCGGGTGGCCGCCCAGCAGGCCGACGGCACCGACGGGCTGCCCCCACAGAGCCGGTTGAAGTTCGTAGGGCTGTCGGTGTCGGTCATGCAGCACAAGGCCGAGGTCAAGGTCCAGCTGGAGACGGACGGTCTCGTCTACGAAGGCATCGCATCCGGCGCCTACGCCAACCGGAACCGGCTCGAGCCGGTCGCCGAGGCCACCCTCCGTGCCGTGGAAGTATTCCTCCGCGCCGAAGGGCTGTTCGCCCTGGAAGGCGTGCGCCTGCTGCAGGTCGGGACACGCGAGGTGGCCGTCGCGGTGGTGACGCTCGCCGGCCGTGAGGATGAGACCCTCACCGGGTCGTGCCCGGTCCGCGAAGACCGCCGCGAAGCCGTCGTCCGCGCGGTGCTCGATACGGTCAACCGCCCCGTGTCCTGGCTCGCTGGAACCTGACACTACAACTGCGTCTACTCAGTCTACCCAGTCTGCCCAGTCTTCCCTGTCTACCTACGGGTGCAGCTTGAGACTGGGAGGACCGGGAGGACTGGGAAGACTGGAAGACTGTCCAAACGCTTTGCGTTATGATTAATAGGTTATGAGCATCCTGCAGCGTTTTCTGGGTGACCCCAGCCAGCGCGAAGTCCGCCGGTTGCAGTCCGTCGTCGACGAGATCAACGCCCTCGAGCCGGACCTCCAGGCGGCGTCCGACGAGCAGCTCGGGGCCAAGACCGCGGAGTTCAGGACGCGGCTGGCGGCGGGGGAGACCCTCGACGACATCATGCCCGACGCGTTTGCCCTCGTCCGCGAGGCCAGCCGCCGCACCACCGGCATGCGCCCCTTCGACGTGCAGCTCATCGGCGGTGCGGTCCTCCACGCAGGGAAGATCGCCGAAATGAAGACCGGCGAAGGCAAGACGCTCGTCGCCACCCTGCCGATCTACCTCAACGCGCTGACCGGGCGCGGCGTGCATCTCGTCACCGTCAACGACTACCTGTCGCGGCGCGACGCCGGCTGGATGGGTCCGATCTATCATCTGTTGGGACTGTCGGTGGCCACGATCGCCCACGAGTGGAGCGGGCTGTACGACCCGTCGTTCGACGATCCGCATCCGCACGCCGACGACCGCTTGAACCACTTCCGCCCGGTGAGCCGGCGCGAGGGCTACCACGCCGACATCACCTATGGCACCGTGAACGAGTTCGGCTTCGACTACCTGCGGGACAACATGGCGCACCGGGCCGAGGACCTGGTGCAGCGCGAGCTGGTCTACGCGATCGTGGACGAGGTCGACTTCATCCTCATCGACGAGGCCCGCACGCCGCTCATTATCTCCGGCATGCTCGAGGAGTCCACCCGGAAGTACTACGATTACGCGCGCATCGTGCAGCGGCTGCGCGCCGGGGCGGACTACACCGTCGACGAGAAGATCAAGACCGCGATTCTCACCGAAGAGGGCATCGGTCGGGTCGAGCAGGCGCTGGGCGTCGAGAACCTGGCGGACATCGAGAACGTGGGGCTGATGCACCACATCCACCAGGCGCTGCGCGCGCTCGCGTGCTACAAGCGAGACGTGGACTACGTCATCAAAGACGGCCAGGTCATCATCGTCGACGAGTTCACCGGCCGGCTGATGCTGGGCCGCCGCTACTCCGACGGGCTGCACCAGGCGATCGAAGCCAAGGAGAACGTGAAGATCGAACACGAGAGCCAGACGCTGGCGACGATCACGCTGCAGAACTACTTCCGCATGTACGGGAAGCTCGCCGGCATGACCGGCACGGCCAAGACCGAGGAAGAGGAACTGCAGAAGATCTACAACCTGCCGGTCGTCGTGATCCCCACGAACAAGCCGATGGACCGCGATGACAAGGCCGATCTCATCTACAAGACCGAAAAAGCGAAGTGGCGGGCGGTGACCGAAGAGATCGCGGAGTGGCACACGCAGGGCCGCCCCGTGCTCGTCGGCACGCGCTCGATCGAGAAGAACGAGCAGCTCGGAGCGCACCTCCAGCGGCGCGGCGTTCCCCACCGCATCCTCAACGCGAAAAACCACGAGCAGGAAGCCGAAATCATCGCCCAGGCCGGCCGGCGCGGTGCGGTGACGATCGCCACCAACATGGCCGGGCGCGGGGTGGACATCATCCTCGGAGGGAACCCGCCGGACGCCGCCGAGGCCGCGTTCGTGCGGTCGGTCGGCGGGCTGCACGTCATCGGGACCGAGCGGCACGAGTCCCGCCGCATCGACAACCAGCTGCGCGGGCGGTCCGGCCGCCAGGGCGATCCCGGATCGTCGCGGTTCTACGTGGCGCTGGAAGACGAGCTGATGCGGTTGTTCGCCGGCGAGCGCATCGCGTCGATCATGGACCGGCTGGGGATCGACGAGGACACGCCGATCGAACACCAGCTGGTCTCCCGGCAGATTGAAGGCGCGCAGCGTAAGGTCGAGCAGTACCACTTCGACGTCCGCAGGCACGTGCTGGAATACGACGACGTGATGAACGTCCAGCGGAAGGTGATCTACGGCGAGCGCCGCAAGGTGCTGAGCGGCGAGGACATCCGCGAGAACCTCCTCGACATGGTCGAGCGGCTGATCGGGCGGCTCGTGGACGCGCACTGCCCGGCCAACGCCCACCCCGAGGAGTGGGATTTCGACGGGCTTGCCGAGAGCACCGCGCAGGTGGCGCCGGCGCTGGCCGACGTCGACGTGCGCACCGCTGGCTCACGCGACGACCTCACCGAGCGGCTCACCGCCGCCGCGCTGGCCGCCTACGAGAAGAAGGCGGAGGAGGTCGGCCCGGACTTCCAGATGATCGAGCGGCTCGTGCTGCTGCAGACGATCGACCGCAAGTGGATCGATCACCTCTACAACATGGAAGCGCTGCGCGAGGGGATCGGGCTCCGCGCGTACGCGCAGGTGAGCCCGCTGGTGGAATACCAGCGCGAGGGCTACGGCCTGTTCCAGCAGATGCTCGAGGCGGTGCAGGAGGAGACGGTGCAGTTTCTCTTCCGCGTGCAGCTGGAGTCTGATCCATCCGCCCCGCAGCGGGTCGCCCGTCCGGTGCGCACGCCGGTCGGCGCGGGTTCGCCCCAGGCGGCGTCAGCCGAATCCCGCAAGATCGGCCGCAACGACCCGTGCTGGTGCGGCAGCGGCAAGAAATTCAAGAAGTGCCACGGCAGGGAGGAGTAACTGCGTCTACACCGTCTCCTCCGTCTTCTCCGTTTCCTCAGTCACTGGGTTTGAGACTGAGAAGACTGAGTGGACTGAGAAGACTGAGTAGACGCCTCTTCTTGCCCGCGCTTTCCGGCGTTCTTTTCTCGTTGGCCTTCCCTCCAGTAGACGCCGGCTATATCGCCTGGTTTGCGCTGATCCCTCTCCTCCTGGCCCTGCGGCACCGCAGCCCGCGTGAGGCATTCGGTCTGGGCTATCTCGCCGGGTTCGTCGCGTTCGTCCTCATCCTGTCCTGGATGCGGCTGTTCGGCGTGGTGCCGTGGCTGTTGCTCGCGGGATACCTGGCGGTGTACGTCGGTGTCTTCGCCGCGCTGCTGCGCTGGCTGACCGGCGACCGCTCCGCACGCTGGACCGTCCTTCTGGCGCCCCTGGTCTGGACCGGACTGGAGTACCTCCGCTCAATCGGACCGCTGGGGTTTCCCTGGGCGCTTCTCGGAGTCAGCCAGCACGCGGACATTCCGGTGTTGCAGCTCGCCCGGCTGACCGGCGTGTACGGCATCTCTGCGCTGCTCGTCGCCGTCAACGCGCTGCTCGCCGCGTCGATCATGCGTCCCAGGACGCTGATGCCCTGGGTCGTCATCCTCGGCCTCGTGCTTGTGTTCATTGCGCGGTCGAGCATCGTTCGTCTGCCGGCGGCTGAAACTGGGACGGTGCGGGTCGCCACGCTGCAGCCCAACGTGCCGCCGCCGCTGAAGTTTGATCCGGCCGCCGCCCGCAACAACCTGGACGTGCTGCGGAGCCTCGTCGACCAGGCCGCCGCGGCGCCCACCGATCTGGTCGTCATGCCCGAAACCGCTTTGCCCGCCGACATCTTTGGAAGTAGCGGACTGCTCCCGGTGGTCGCGGGATGGGCCCGTGCCGCGCGCGCCACCCTGATGGCGACGAGTTTGGAGAACGGGACGTCGAACATTGCGGTGGCCGTCGCCCCCAGCGGAACGGCGGTCGCCCGCTACGATAAAGTGCGGCTGGTCGCCTTCGCTGAATCGGGGATCACCCCCGGATTCCGGCACAGTCCCATGTGGACCCCGCTCGGGTCGATCGGGGTGTCAATTTGCTTTGAGTCCATCTTCCCCGAGGTGAGCCGGGATCTCGTTCGCGCCGGGGCGGAGATGCTGCTCGTGACCACCAACGACGCCTGGTCGGACGGCACGGCCGGTCCCGCGCAGCACGCCCGGTTCGCGGTCATCCGCGCGGTGGAGATGGGGCGGTGGCTCGTCCAGGCGTCAAACTCGGGGGTGTCTCAGATCATCGATCCCGCCGGCAGGGTCGCCGCGTCGCTGCCGATCGGGCAGCCCGGAGCCCTCCGCGGCCGGGTGTCACTCCGCCACGAGGTGACCCCGTATGTCCGATGGGGGGACTGGGTCGCCCAACTGATGCTCGCGGGCATCGTCCTGGCCGCGGCGCTGCTGCGGCGTGAAGATCTGCTCGCCGAGTTCAGAAGCGTCGCGTTCCGCTCGGCCGCCGCGGTGTCCGTGCTGCCGCTGGCGGCGGTCGCCGCGCTGCTGTCGATCGGCGCGCCGTGGTGGACGTGGACGGTCGCCCTCTTTGCGTTGGTGGCGGCCTTTGCGGCCGGCCGGATCCGCCCGCTAACGAGCGACCGCCCGATCCGGTGGGGCCTGCCGGCGGCCGCGGTGGCGGGCTCGGCCGTGGTTGCCGTGCTGTGGGGAGTCGTGGTGATCGCCTATCGAGCGAACCAGGTCCCGCTGGAGGTCGTGGTTCCCACCCAGGTGGCAGTCATGCTGCGGCAGCTGCTGATCGCTGCGGCGCTGGAACTCTGGCTGCGTGGGCAGGTATTCACGTCGATCGCGCGATGGAAGGGCGTGCCCGTTGCCATCGGCGTAACCACGCTGATGGGCATGGCCGTGCAGGCGGGGTTGAGCGCGGAGGCGGTGGCGTGGGCAATGGTGACGGGCCTCGCGTTTGGGATCATCCGGGCCCGCACGGGCAGCGCCCTCGGCTTGGTCGTCCCGCACGCGCTGGGCAATCTCTTGATCGGGTTTCTCACCGTGGTACGCTAGAGGCACGATGACCATCGAAGAAGTGAAGAATCTCGTTGAGGCCGATCGCAGCCGGCTGGACGATATCGGGAGGCATCTTTGACCTTCCCCGCAAGCAGGCCCGCATCTCGTCCCTGGAGACGGCGGTCCAGGCGCCCGATCTCTGGAGCAACCCCGAGCGCGCCCGCGCGGTAACGCAGGAGCTCAGCAGCGTCCGGTCCCAGCTCGACACGTACGGCGCGCTGCGGCGGCAGCTCGATGACCTTGCGGTCCTCGTCGCCCTCGCGCAAGAGGATCCGGAGGGGTTGGACTCCACCGAGTTGGCGCGCGAGGCGCAGGCGGCGCATGCCAGGATCCGCCAGCTGGATCTGATGACCCTGCTGTCCGGGGAGCACGACGCGGCCAACGCGATCCTCTCCATCCACGCCGGCGCCGGCGGCACGGATTCTCAGGATTGGGCGCAGATGCTGCTGCGGATGTACGTGCGCTGGGCGGAATCGCACGGATTCGCTCCCGAGGTCGCCGACGTGTCTTCGGGAGAAGAGGCCGGGATCAAGAGCGCGACCGTGATCATTACGGGGCCCTACGCCTACGGCTACCTGCGGGGCGAACGCGGAGTGCACCGCCTGGTGCGGCTCTCTCCGTTTGATGCCGCGAGCCGGCGCCATACGTCGTTCGCGCTGGTCGAGGTGCTCCCGGAGGTCGAAGAGGTCGAGGTCACGATGCGGGACGATGAACTGCGCATCGAGACCTACCGCGCGGGCGGGGCCGGAGGGCAGAACGTGAACAAGGTCGAGACCGCCGTCCGCATCACCCATCTCCCGACCGGGATCACCGTGCAGTGCCAGAATGAGCGCTCCCAGCACGCCAACAAGCTCACCGCCCTCCGCCTCCTGCGCGCGCGATTAGCCGAAGTCCAGGAAGAGCAGCAGCGCCAGCGCATGGCCGAGCTCCGCGGGGAACACAAGGACGCCGCCTGGGGGAACCAGATCCGGTCGTACGTCCTGCATCCATACACGATGGTGAAAGACCACCGCACGAACGTCGAGACCGGCAACGCCCAGGCCGTCCTCGACGGGGATCTCGACCAGTTGATCGACGCGTACCTGCGCACGCCATCTCCGGCATGACCCCCACGTCGTTCCGTTCCTCGGGGCAGGCGGGCCCGTCGAAACCGGTCCGGGCGGTTATTGCCGCGGTGATCCTCGTCGGCGCGTCGGTCGGG
Source organism: bacterium (assembly GCA_036004445.1). Lineage (GTDB taxonomy): Bacteria > Sysuimicrobiota > Sysuimicrobiia > Sysuimicrobiales > Kaftiobacteriaceae > DASXUC01. Next base: position 45,348 of record DASYRL010000098.1, on the reverse strand, counting down.
CTCGCCGCGGCGGCCATTCCCCGCTACGTGGAATCTCGGCTCGCGGCCGCGCTGCGCAACGACCTTCACGCCGGCCGGGTCGCGGTCACGGTGCGCGCAGCCCCGCAGGATGCCCTGGCCGGTCGGTTCGACGCGTTAGATCTGACCATCGACGCGTTCCGGGCGGGGGACCTACCGGTGGAGCGCCTGGAGGCGAATCTGACCGGTGTGGAGCTCGATAGGGGACGGCTCACGCAATCCGGCGAACTGGTTCTGCGGCGGCTCGGCCGTGGAAGCGCCACGGTGACCGTGACCGAAGCCGGACTGGAGCAATACCTTACCGCGAGCGGGACGCTCCGGGGGGCCCGGGTGCGTCTGGCGGGCGGCGAGGCCACGGTGCGCGGCGTGATCCGGGTGCTGACGATTGACGTGACGGCGGTGATGCGGGGCGAGTTCATCATTCCCAACGGCGACCGCGTCTCCTTGCGCATCCGCTCCATCTCCCTGGGCGAGGTCCGCCTGCCGCCGGAGGTGGGCCAGAGCTTAGGCGCTGCGATGAACCCGCTCGTGCGCGTGGACGATTTCCCTTTGCCGATGCGATTTACCAGCGTGCGTACCGATCACGGAGAACTGGTGCTGCGTGCCGGCACGCCGCGCTGATCCGCGGCGCCGCACCGCGCTGGCCGCGATCGCGCTGATCGGCGCCGCGGCCGCCTTCGTCGTCCTGACCGCGCGCTGGAAGCTCGAATCAGGGTACGAGACGGCCGAGATCGTGCTCGACGGTCCCGACTGGCACGCGCTGGCGGTCGCCGAGGGGCTCGACCCCGATGCGCTGCTTACAGAGGCCCGGGATCGCGGGGCCACGTCGGTCGCCGTCTACGAGCGCACGTTGAGGCGGATGGCCGGGACGGGCGAGGTCGCCTACGTCTCCTCCGGCGAACTGTCCGGGCTGGCGCGGACCGGGGCCGTCCCGGCGACGTTTGCCCCGCTGCTCGCGGCCGGCCTTCGGCCCGGCGTCGTCTACGTTGCCGCCGGTCCGGAGATGCTCGGTTTTCTCGAGGAGGCGTTCAGTGGTCTGCTCGGCGCGGGCCGAGTTCGCCGCGTGGGAGGAGTCCTCGAAGTCGCTGGTTTGCGCGAAGACATCGAGGAGGCGGGACTGGGGTTTCTCCCGCAGGATCTCGCCGTCTACCGAGCGTTGGGACTGAGGCCGGTGCTGCGCCTGCGCAATTACGCGGGTCTGACCGAAGAGGGATTACGTCACCTCCTCGGCCGCTTGGCCCGACTCGGGCGGGGATTCACCGTCCTGTTCGAGCTCAATGAGGTGCTGGGATTCGAGCGGCTGATCGATGAGACCGCCGCCGGGCTGAAGACAGCCGGCGTACGCTACGCGCGGATCGAGGCGTTCAGTGAGCGGCGCAAGCAGCACGGCGAGGACCGGCTCACCGCGCAGATGCGGCCCGACGTGATCCGCCTGTTCAGTCTGACCCCCGAGGAGCTGCAGGTGCTGCCGGTCACCGAGGCGGGGGAGAAGTTTATCCGCGCCGCCCGCGAGCGGAACATCCGCCTGCTGTACGTGCGGCCGCTGGCCCCAAGCGCCGGACTGGTCGGCTCGAGGATGAACCTCGAGTTCGTCGGGTCGCTGGCCGATGGGCTGCGTCGGTTCGGTCTGCGCACCGGACAGGCCGGTCCACTGCCCGTCCTCACCGTGCCCAGTCTGGCGACGCTCCTCACCGCGGCCGGCGCAGTCGCGGTTGTCGTCTTGGGGCTGGCGGTCGTCGTCGAGGCTATCGGCGGCTCCGTGCCGATGCGCTGGTGGTGGGCGGTGTTCGCCGGCGGTGCCGCCGTCACTGTGGCGGCGTTTGCGGTGGGAGGTTTCACCCTCTGGCGGAAGCTGCTGGCCCTTGGGGTGGCGGCCACCGTGCCGGCCATGACCGTCGCCGCGTTGATGCCCCGTCAGGCATCCGGGACCCCCCGCCCGGCATGGCAGGGCCTGCGCGTGCTGTGGGAATCGTCCGCGGTGGCCGTGCTCGCGGGAGTCGTGGTGGCGGCGCTGCTGTCCGAATGGGAGTTCATGCTCGCCGCCGACGGCTTCGCGGGAGTGAAGCTGGCCCACGTCGTCCCCGTGCTGCTCGTGCTCCTTCTGCTGTGGAGGAAAGACCGGCCGGCCCAGACCTGGCGGCAGACCCTGCGGGAGGCCTGGGCGTGGTCAGAGCATCCGCTGCTCCTGCGGTACGCGATTGCCGCGATCGTCGTCGGCGTGGCGGCGGTCGTGCTGCTGGCGCGCAGCGGGAACTTTGGGTTTCCGCTGCTGGGTATCGAAGAACGACTGCGGACGCTCGCCGAGCAGTGGCTGGTGGTGCGCCCGCGGACCAAGGAATATCTCATCGGGCATCCCGCCTTGATGCTGGCGGCCGCAGCGGCGGTGATGGGATGGCGCGCGTGGGTGCTGCCGCTGGCGGCCGTCGGCGTCATCGGCCAGGCGGGCATCATCAACAGCTTCTCGCATCTGCACACCCCCCTGCTGTACACTCTGTGGCGCACCGTCAACGCGCTCGCCGTGGGCAGCCTGCTTGGGCTCGCCGGCATCTGGATCCTGGGCGCGGTCACTGCCCGCGCCGGGCCGCGTGCCCTGCACCCGGGTCCGGCGAGCGGTATCGGGCGGCATCCGAGGACACGCCGCGCCCGCTGATGCGGGTCGTCGTCTCGGGCTACTTCGGCTTCGACAATCTCGGCGACGAAGCCATCCTCTCAGCGATGCTGGCCGCGCTGCGCCCGCGGCTGCCGGGGGCGTCGTTTGTGGCCCTCTCCGGCGATCCCGCCTCCACGGAGCGCCAGCACGGTATCGCCGCCGTCCCGCGGATCGGACCCGGCGCGCTGCGGGCGGTCGCGGGCGCCGACCTGCTGCTCAGCGGCGGCGGCAGTCTCATCCAGGATGTCACGAGCGCGCGGTCCGCCCTCTATTACCTGGGCATGCTGCGGGCCGGCCGCGGGCTGGCCCGCCGGGCCATGATGTACGCGCAGGGCATCGGGCCCATCGACCGGCCCTGGCTGCGCACGCTTACCGGATGGGTCTGCAGCGGGGTAGACGTGCTGACCGTGCGGGACGAGGACTCGCGCCGGCTTCTGCAATCCTGTGGCGTCCGCCGTCCCATCGAGGTGGTCGCCGATCCCGCCTTCGCGCTGGAAGCCGCACCGCCGGACCGCGCGGTCGCGCTGCTGGGGGCCGCACGGGGCCCGCGGATCGGCGTCGCCGTGCGGCCGTGGGGAGACAATGCGTATCTTGCTCCGCTGCTGGCCGGACTGCGCCAACTGCGGGAACAGGTGGGCGGGGAGATCATCCTGTTGGTGTTTCACCGGACGAAGGACGAAGCGCTCTCGGCGCGCGCGGCCAGCGAGCTCGGCGGCCGGGTGATCAGCGGTGTGGCCCCCGACGAGATGCTGGCGGTCATCGGGGCGATGGACCTCGTCGTCGGCGCCCGGCTGCACGCGCTCATCTGCGCCGTCGCGGCGGGCGTGGCGCCCGTCGCCGTGGGCTACGATCCCAAGGTCGAGGCCCTGGTGCGGCGGACCGGCATCGGCGCGCTGCCGCCCGTCGGATCCCTGACCGCCTCGGCCACGGCGCGGACACTGTCGGCGGCGTGGTCGGCGAAGGAGGAGACGCGCGCCTCGCTGCGAGCGCAGGGTCCCGCGTTGAAAGCGGCGGCGCTGCGGGCGGCCGACCTGGCAGCCGCCCTGGCAGGAAATCTTTCCAAATCCACGGAATAGACGCAGGACACCGTCGCAGCAGCAGTCGCAGCATTGGAGGCCCTCACATGCCGGAGGTGCTCAAGGTGTCCGCCGACTCCAAACCCAAGGCGGTCGCGGGCGCGCTCGCAGCAGTCCTCCGTGACAAAGGCGTGGTCGAGCTCCAGGCGATCGGCGCCGGCGCCGTGAATCAGGCCGTCAAGGCCATCGCGATTACCCGTGGGTTCGTCGCGCCCAACGGGATTGACCTCGTCGCCATCCCCGCGTTCACCAAGGTCGAGATCGAAGGCGAAGAGCGCACCGCGATCAAGTTCCTCGTCGAAAAACGCTAGTCCGCGGCACGCAGGACGCGTGCTAATGTAGAGTTGCCATGAACGCGGGCTACGGCGAGCTCAAGGTTTTCTCCGGTTCCGCCAATCCCGAGCTGGGCACCGAGATTGCCGGCTATCTTGGCGTGCCGCCGGGCAAGGTCCGGCAGACACGGTTTGCCGATGGCGAGATCTACGTCCGGTTCGAGGAAAACGCCCGGGGCGTCGACGCGTTCGTGGTGCAGCCGACCTGCCCACCCGTCAACGAGCACCTGATGGAACTGCTGATCATGCTCGACGCGCTGCGCCGCGCGTCGGCGGGCCGGATCACGGCGGTCGTGCCGTACTACGGGTACGCGCGCAAGGACAAGAAGGACGCCCCGCGGGAGCCGATCACCGGCCGGCTGGTTGCAGATCTGCTGGTCAGCGCGGGCGCCGACCGGGTGCTGACCGTGGATCTCCACGCCGGCCAGATCGAGGGGTTCTTCAACATTCCGGTCGACCATCTGCGCGCCATGCCGTTGTTCGCCGACTACTTGACGGAAAAGGGGCTTGGCAAGGCCGTCGTGGTGGCGGCCGATGACGGTGCCGTCAAGCGCAGCAAGCAGCTCGCCGACCGGCTCGACCTGCCGCTGGCGATCATCTTCCAGCGCCGCGTGGGCGCCGACGTCAAAGAGCCGGTGGAGATCGTGGGCGACGTCGAGGGGAAGATTCCGATCATGATCGAGGACGTCATCGACACGGCGGGCACGCTGTCGGGAGCCGTCGACGTGCTGATCGGAAAAGGCGCCCGGCCCGAGATCTACGTCTGCGCCACGCACGCCGTGTTCGCCCCGCCGGCCACCACCCGGCTGGACCGCGAGGAGATCCGCGAGGTGATCGTCACCAACACGATCCCGCTGCCCGAGGTGAAGCGGCTGCCGAAAGTCACCGTGCTGTCCGCTGCGCCCCTGCTGGCGGAGGCGATCCGCCGCATCCATCTCAACCAGTCCGTCAGCATGCTCTTCACGTGAGCGCGGTCCGGACGCGCTTCGCGCCCAGCCCCAGCGGCTACCTGCACGTCGGCAACGCATGGGCGGCGTTCTTCAACTGGCTGTTCGCCCGCCATGCGGACGGGCAGTTCATCTTGCGGATCGAGGACACCGACCGCAGCCGGTCCACCGACGAATCGATCCAATCCATCCTCGACGACTTCCACTGGCTGGGGATCGATTGGGATGAAGGGCCCGACGTCGGCGGCCCCGCAGGGCCCTACCGGCAGACCGAACGGTCCGTGGTGTACCGGCAGCACGTGCGCGCGCTGCTCGACGGCGGTCACGCGTATTTCTGCTACTGCACGCCCGACGAACTCGACGCCGAGCGGAACGCCGCCCAGATCGCCGGGCGGCCGTACCGCTACTCCGGCCGCTGCCGGAGTCTCACCGACAGCGAGCGGGCGGTGTTCGAGGGGGAGGGACGCGCTCCGACGATCCGCCTGCGCGTCACCCGTGAGGAGCCGGTCGTCGTGCACGACCTGATTCTCGGTGACGTCGCGTTCGAGCCGGACGCCCTCGACGATGCGATCCTGGTTCGGTCCGACGGCAGCCCGCTGTACAACTTTGCCAACGTGGTGGACGACCACCTCATGACGGTGACGCACGTCATCCGCGCGAACGAACACCTATCGAACACGCCCAAGCAGCTGCTGATCTACGACGCGTTCGGCTGGGTGCCGCCGCAGATCGCTCACCTTCCGATGATCCTCGGGCCCGACCGCCGGAAGCTCAGCAAGCGCCACGGGGACACGTCGATCCGGGACTACCGCCGCCAGGGCTATCTGCCGGAGGCGCTGCTGAACTTCTTCGCGCTGCTGGGATGGCATCCGGGGGACGACCGCGAGATCTACACGGTGGATGAGCTCATCGCCCGGTTCGAGATCAAGGATCTCGGTAAGGCCTCGCCGGTCTTCGATACCGCCAAGCTGACCTGGATCAACGGCCTTTACATGCGCGAGTTGATGGCCCACAACCCCACCCGGGTGGTCGACATCTCCGTGGCCAGCCTCAAGGGCGCCGGGCTCGTCGGCCCGGAGGTCACGAACGCCGATCGTGCCTACGTCCAGCGCGTCGTCGAGGTGCTGGGCGATCGGATCAAGGTCGGGCAGGACGTGGTCAGCACCGGGGCCTTCTTCTTCGTCGACGAAGTGGAGTACGATCCGGCCGCCGTCGAGCAGTACCTGCGCGACCCCGCCGCACTTACCGTCCTCGGCCACCTGCGCGAGCGCGTGGCCGCGGGGCCGGAGCTCGACCGTGTCGCGGCGGAGAAGGTCGTGCGCGAGCTCGCCGCCGCCCTCGGCGTGCACAGCCGGGCCATCATCCACCCGGCGCGCGTGGCGCTGACCGGCCGCACGACGGGACCGGGACTGTTTGAACTCATGGCCCTGCTCGGCAAGGACCGGATGGTCCGCCGCCTCGACCGCGCCTTGGCCTGGCTGCGCGCGCAGGTCTGAAGGACACGCCCCCCGGCTTGTGATACCCTCGTGATTTCTTCTCATTAGTGTCCAGTCATGCTGCTGTGGCGCCTCTCACCGCGGGGCTGCGGCCAGCTGGCGTCGGATTGCTGACCGCCGGCGTATCGCCGCGTACCCTCACAACTACCTCGGCTGCCCTGCGGGGCAACCGGGAGTCGGTGATGAGGAGGTGGCCCATGACCTACAGAGATTGGGGTGCGCTCATCGGGTTCACGATCGGCGTCATTGCGCTGTTCCTGTGATCGGGGACGACGCCTTAGGGAGGTGTGATGATGAACGACGGACTGGCAGCAGACCTGATGATCGGCGAGCTGCCCGAAGTTGAATTGAACGGGGCGATCGTTGACTTCCTGGAAGGGTTGACGATCGGATTGGCCGCCGCCGCCGCACTGTGTGCGGTGCTGTGCTGATCCTCAGCGGCTGGGATCTCACCCGAGGTCCCAGCCTCCCCAGCCCCGGCGCGGCCAGCCCACCGTGATGACCCGCCGGTATTGGGTCGCCGCGGGAGTGCTCCAATCGGCGCAGGCAGGCCGAGGGTACGTCGATGTGTGCCGGCCCGATACCGGCGCCTGGGTGCGGCTCGGCCTGCGCGAGGGAGAACTGCTGGTCAGTCTTACGGGCGTGTCCTGCGGCGAATTGCAGATCCGGTTTCGGGATCAGTTCACGCCTGCGGAGCTGTCGGCGGCCCTCGAGCGATTTGAGACGCTCGGTCTGTTAACCGATTCCGACGGAGTCGGCGTCGTGGGACCGGCCATCATGCCCTCACCGGTGACCTCGGCAGCGGCGGGCGCGGGTGGTGTGGTCGCGATCGGGGTGATCTTCGCGGCGTGTGCCAGTGTGCCGCTTCTCGTGCGAGCCGTCTCCTGGCAGAGTGTGCTGTTGGGCAAACCCGCCCTTCTCGACATCCTCGGCTTGACCGTGATGACCGCCGGCCTTCACGAAGGCGGACACGCTGCCGCGGCGATGCTCGTGGGACGCGGGCGCCTGCGCTGCCAACTGCGGTGGGGATGGCTGGCGGTCCTTCCAGTCCTCCGCCTGCGGCTGAGAGGATTCTGGGGACTGTCGAAGGTCCGGCGCATGGTCGTCGCCGGGGCCGGGTCCCTCATGCACCTGGTGCTCGCCGCACTCTGCGTCGATGTCTGGATGATATCGCTGGCGATGACCGGGGCAGGCCCGATGGTGTTGCTCTGGTATGCTGCGCTGAACGTGGTGCTGGCAGGCGTGAACGTCCTCCCCCTGTACCCGCTGGACGGGTATTGGCTGCTCGTGCTGGCATTGGACCGTCCGTGGTTGTGGCGGGAGAGCCGCCCTTACCGCGTGCTGTCGTCGGTCGCCCTCGTTTCGATCGCCGCACTGGGAGCGGCAGGAGTCGCCGTGCCGGCACTTCGCGGGAGATGACCTCCTCATGATGCCGGCCGGGGTCATTGGCCAGCTTCGGCCGCGGGCCCTCGATCGGCCGGCGGTGGTGGCAGTCGAGCTGACCCGCCGGTTTGGTTCGCGCATCGCCGTGGACGGCGTGACCCTCACGGTCGCGCGCGGCCAGATCCTTGCCGTGTTGGGCCCCAACGGCGCCGGCAAGACCACGACGGTCCGGATGCTCAGTGGTCTGCTGCGGCCGACAGCCGGCGGCGCTGAGGTCGCCGGTTTCGACGTCGGCACGCAGCCCGAGGAGGTCCGCCGGCGGGTCGGGCTGATGACCGACGTGCCTGGACTCTATGCCGAGATGCAGTTGCGAGCCTACCTGCGTTGGTATGGGCGCATCTACGGTCTTTCGGCCGGCCGCGCCGCGTCACGGGTCGACGAGCTGGTCGACGTGCTTGGCTTGACGGACTGGGCGCACTCGGCGCTGGCCGCGCTGTCGAGAGGCACCCAGCAGAAGGTCGCACTGGCGCGATGTCTGCTCCATGACCCCGAGGTCTTGCTCCTGGATGAGCCCACGGCGGCGCTCGACGTCGAAGCGACGATTGGGCTCAGGACCCTCTTCGCGGGATTAAAGGATGCCGGACGGGCCATCATCCTCTGCACGCACAACCTGGCCGAAGCGGAGCGGGTCGCCGACACCGTGGCCATTTTGATTGGCGGTCGTATTGTCCACATGCAGTCGCTGCGCGAGGCCGGTTCATGGAGACAGTGTTCCATCCGCCTGACCAATCCGTCGGGCCTCGACGTGGGCGCCATCGCCGCTGTCCCAGGCATCGACCCGCGATCCCTTCGCCTCGAGAACGGGACCCTCATGTTTGCGTGCCACGATCCGGTGCGGACCAACCCGGCGGTCGTCGCTCTCCTCGTTCAGCAGGGATGCGGGGTCGTTCAGGTGGAGGAGCGGGCGCCGTCGCTGGAGGCACTCTACGTGTCGCACCTTCGGGAGGCCGGTCGTGCGAACGGTTAGCCTGATCACGCGCCGTGAACTGGGTGAGGTCTTTGAGGGGCGCGGCCGAGTTGGCCGGCTCATCCTGCTGGGCGTCGCGCTGCCACTGATCTTCCTCTTGCTCCTGCGTTCGCAGGCGGCGAGCCCAGAGTACACGACGGACCGTCTGCGCAGCGCGGTCAGAGCAATCTACGCCCAGATGGGGATCATGCCGCTCAGCGCCGCGATGGCCGCTGCTGCGACGTCGTTCGCCACCGAGTTCGAGGCCGGCACCATCATCCCACTGCTGGCGGCGCCCGCTCCGACGTCGGCGGTCTTCTGGGGCAAGTTCCTGTCCGCCTTCATCACCGGGGTGAGTCTGGGGTGGTTCGCTCAGGGGGCGTTCCTCGTGCTCTTTTCGCCCCTCACCCAGCGCGCGTGGCCGGTGTCGGCATCAGCGACCTTCCTGATCTCCGCGGCGATTCCCGTCTTCACGCTCCCGTTCGTCGCCGGCGCCATGGCCCTGGGGAGCCGGGCGAGGCGCGTCAAAGCCGCTCAAACCAACAGCAGCCTGGCGTTCGTCGTCATCCTCGCGGCCGTGCTGCTGGTCGTGTTTCGCCGGCCGCCGATCAGCGCGTCGCTCATCGCGTGGGCCGTCGCGGGCTGGCTGGGATTCGGAGTGCTGCTCCTCACCATTGGCATCCGGCTGTGGGACCGGGAGGAGGTGCTTGGCCACCCCGACTGACATCGATTCCAGTTCAGCCGCCGGTCGTGTATCCTCATGGGATGACACCCGACATGGCGGACCGTCTGGTCGGTCCGAACTTCATTACCGAGATCATCGATGCCGATCTCCGGGCCGGACGGTATCCGGTCGTCCGCACGCGCTTCCCCCCGGAGCCTAACGGGTACCTGCACATCGGGCACGCCAAATCGATCTGCCTGAACTTCGGCCTCGCGGTCGACTACGGCGGGCAGTGCAATCTTCGGTTCGACGACACCAACCCCGAGACCGAATCGCTCGAATACGTCGAGGCCATGAAGCGAGACATTGAGTGGCTGGGCTTCGCGTGGGCGGAAGAGCGCTATGCCTCCGACTATTTCGACCAACTCTGTGCCTGCGCGGAGCAGCTCATCGCCGACGGGGCGGCCTACGTCGACAGTCTCTCCGGCGAGGAGATCAGCGACTACCGCGGGACAATCTCCCGGCCCGGCCGCAGCAGTCCGTACCGCAACCGCTCCGTAGAGGAGAACCTGGAGCTGTTCCGGCGCATGCGGGCGGGGGAGTTTCCCGACGGGGCGCACGTGCTGCGGGCGAAGATCGACCTGGCCAGTCCGAACATGAAGCTGCGCGACCCCGTCCTCTACCGCATCGTCCATGCCGCGCACTACCATGCCGGCGACCGCTGGGTCATCTATCCGCTGTATGACTTCGCGCACCCGCTGTCGGATGCCATCGAGGGTATCTCTCACAGCATCTGCACGCTCGAATTCGAGAACAACCGAGCCATCTACGATTGGCTCGTCGAGCACCTGCGGGGGAGGGGCGGCCTGCCCGAGTCCCCCCGTCCACATCAGTACGAGTTCGCCCGGCTGAACCTGGACTACACGGTGCTGTCCAAACGCAAGTTGATCCGATTGGTGGACGGCGGCTACGTGTCAGGATGGGACGACCCACGGATGCCGACTCTGTCCGGGCTGCGCCGGCGGGGGGTGACACCGGAGGCGATCCGGGAATTCTGCTCCCGCATCGGGGTCGCCAAGACCAACAGCCGCGTCGACCTCGCCACATTCGAGGCGGCCGTCCGCGACAACCTGAACCGGAGCGCTCCGCGCGTCCTCGCCGTCGCTCGCCCCGTGCGGGTCATCCTCACCAACTACCCGCAGGGGGACGAACAGTGGCTCGATGCGCCGTACTGGCCGCGGGACGTCGCCCGCGAAGGCATCCGGGCGGTACCGTTCTCACGGGAGCTGTACATCGAGCAGGACGATTTCATGGAGCACCCGCCTGCCGGTTACCACCGGCTGATGCCCGGCGGTCGGGTGCGGCTGCGCCACGCGTATGTGATTCGCTGTGATGAGGTCGTTAGAGACGAAACCGGCGGGATCATCGAGTTACGGTGTTCCTACGAGCCCGACACGCTCGGAGCAAAGCCGTCGGGACCCGCGGTGAAGGGCACGATTCATTGGGTGTCGGCCCGCCACGCTGTTCCGGCCGAGATGCGGTTGTACGACCGCCTCTTCTCGGCGGCCGATCCCGAGGCGGAAGGAGACGATTTCACGGCCGCGCTGAATTCGGCGTCGCTGAGCACCGCCGCCGGATTCGTGGAACCCAGCGTCCGGGACGATGCCGCCGATACCCGCTACCAGTTCGAGCGCCTGGGCTACTTCTGGTTGGATCCCCTCGACTCGCGGCCGGACCGCCTCGTGTTCAACCGGATCGTCACCCTGCGCGATTCCTGGACGAAATCGCTCCAGCGGCAGTAACCTCGCAGGACCCTACGAGGATGGGTCGCCCGGCGGCGAGAACGTACACTCGGCGCTGCTGCGCCATCGGGAGGTGACCTGTGGATGGCCGGGTACTCGACCCCAAGACGACCGATCTTGCCAGGCTCCGAGGACTCGCTCCGCACGACCTCGCCGAGGCGCTCTACGATCTAAGCCCCTCGGAACTCGCGCACCTGTTCACCCGGTTCGGCGACGAAGACCTCGCCGAACTCGTCGCCGAGCTGGATCCGCACGACGCCGGCCGGCTCATCCTCAAATTGAGCCACGCGCAGGCCGCCGACGTGCTGGAGGAGATGCCGCCGGACGATGCCGCCGACGTCGTCGAGGAGCTGACGGAGTCCCAGGCGCACGCGATCCTGCGGGAGATGGAGCCGGAGGAGGCGCGCGAGCTGCAGGAACTCCTGGCGTATCCGGAGGGCAGCGCCGGACACCTGATGACCCCGAAGTACGTTTCGGTAAGCCCGGACATGATGGCGGAAGAGGCCTTCGCCATGCTCCGGCACGTCGCGGAAGAAGCGGAGACCGTCAACTACGTGTACGTCACCGAGCCAGATACCAACCGCCTGTTGGCGGTCCTTTCCCTGTACAACCTGTTCTTCAGCAAGCCCCAGGTGCCGGTGCGGGACATCATGAACAAAGACGTGGCGAAGGTGCGAGCCGATGCGCCGCAGGAAGAGGCGGCCCGGCTGCTCAACCAGTTCCACTTCCTGGCGTTGCCGGTCGTCGATGCCAATGACCGGTTGCTGGGCATCATCACGGCAGACGACGCCGCCGCCGTCCTGCGCGAAGAGGCGGCGGAAGACATCGAGCGTCTGGGCGGCGCCCAGCCGCTGGACGAGCCATATCTCACGGCCTCGCCGTTTACCCTCGCCCGTAAGCGGATCGGCTGGCTGCTCTTGCTCTTCGTGGCGGAGGCCTACACCGGGACCGTCCTGCGCCACTTCGGCGATGAATTGCAGCGCGTGGTCGCGCTGGCGTTCTTCATTCCGCTGCTCATCGGGACCGGTGGGAACACGGGGTCGCAGACGGTGACGACCGTGATCCGTGCGATGGCGCTGGGGGAAGTTCGCTTCAGCGACGCGTTCCGCGTCTGGCTGAAAGAATTCGGCACCGCCGTCATCCTCGGAACCGCGATCGCGCTGGCAGCGATCGTGCGCGCGTGGACGCTGGGGGTTGCCCCGGCCGTGGGGCTGGCCGTGGCGCTGGCCGCCGCGGCCATCGTGGTCTGGGCCGCGACGGTGGCGGCCATGCTGCCAATGCTGCTGCGGCGCTTCCGCGTCGATCCCGCGGTAGTCTCGGCCCCGCTGATTACGACGCTGGTGGACGGGACGGGACTGATTATCTACTTCGAGGTCGCCCGGCGCGTGCTGCGTCTCTGAGTCGTCTTCCCATAGAGGTCGCGCAGCTTATCCTTGGCCGCCTCCAGCGTCGCCCGGCGCGACTTGGGCAGGTTCCGGCCGGCGCGGTTGATGTAGAAATTCAGCATCGACATCGCCGAGCGGAACGAGTCGCTTTTCCGGCGCCGGCTGCGGTCGGCGGAGCGTTTGAGGGAACGGGCGATCGCGTGCGCGCTGTTCTGGGAAAAGACGCCTTTCTCGAGATCAAGCGCGTTGCTCGTTTCGGTCACCCGTCGTGACCAGTACTTAGTACGGCGCTTCTTCTTTGGTTCAGGCACGACGTCGATGTCACCCGCTAGAACATGCCGAACTCGTTTGGAGATTCTTCCGGCACCGGCTGACCGATGTCCCAGAGTTCTACGATGAGATTCTTCTGGAACCTGAAAATGTGTACGACGGCGGCACCCCGATCGTCCGGGGACTGTCGGATGCGGGAGTGAACGGCAACCAGCGCTCCATCCTGCAGCACGTGCTGGATGTCGAGGATTGTGTCTGGACGCTGCGCGGCATTCTCTTCCATCCCACGCATCAGCGACTCCGCGTCGCCTGGGAAGAATGGATTGTGGTGCCGGAACTCCGGCCCCACGTATTTCCGGTAGGCTTCGCGCACGCTTCCTGACGACGCCAAACGCAGGAAATCCAAGGCTGCTTCCTTGCTCATTGTCCTCCTCCAGTTCCGTAACGCAGGATTACGCAGCCCGACTTCAGGGGGCGGGCTTCCAAGAGCGTCATCCTGATTGTCTCCGGACTGGGTTTGAACAGCGGCGTCCCGGTGCCCAGCACGACTGGAGTGAGCCCGAGCCGATATTCATCGAATAGGCCGTGCTGGGTGAACGTGGCGGAGAGATCGGCGCTGCCGAACACGAACAGGTCCTTGCCGGGTTGGCGTTTCAGTTCGGCCACCTCTTCGACGGCGTTCTCTTTGACCAACCGCGTGTTGTTCCACGCGGCGTTCTCGAGGGTGCGCGAAAAGACGAGCTTCGGGACGCTGTTCATGAAATCTGCAACCTCGCCCGTTGCGGACGTCCAATAGCTCGCCATTCCCTCGTATGTCACCCGCCCAAAGAGCAGCATGCCGACCGACTGCGATTGTTCAATCGAGAGTTCCTCCAGTTCGTCTCCCCAGACGAGGTTGTGCCAGTCGATGTCCCACTTGTTCGGTCCCTCGAACAGGCCGTCAAGCGTTACCATATTCCACATGATGAGTTTTCTCATGGTTTCATTATAGGAGGTCTGCATGAAACCACGGATCAAGGTCATCACCCTGGGTGTCGACGATTTAGAGAAGGCTCTCGCCTTTTACCGCGACGGGATGGGGCTGCCGACGAAGGGCATCGTCGGCACCGAATTCGAGGACGGGGCGGTCGTCTTCTTCAACATGAATGACGACCTCATCCTCGCCCTCTATCCGCGGGGCGCGCTCACCAAGGATGCCAACGTCTCCGGCGGCCCGCGCAGCGCGACGGAATTGTCACTCGGCCACATCGTCGGTTCCAAACAGGACGTCGATGCAATCCTGCGGCAGGCTGAAGCCGCGGGCGCCAAGATCACCGATCCTGCGCGGGACCGTTTCTGGGGCGGGTATTCAGGGTACTTCGAGGATCCCGACGGCCACCTGTGGGAGATTGCCTGGAATCCTGCGCTGGACGTCGAGGGCTAATTACGCATGCTCCGCTGTCCACTGCCGGAACCCTCGATTCGGATCCCACGTCATGATCTGCTGCCCGCCCCCGAACTTGATGTATGACGCCCGCTCGAGGTCGAGGGCGAACAGATGGAACTCCGGTTCCTCGGGTGCCCAATCGATGCGCGCCCGGATCGCCTCCTGAAACGTTCGCCGGAGGACGGGATCCTGGATATCCAGGACCCGGCCGTAGAGTTTGATGTCCCCGTCGCGGCCCTCCCGGTCGCACGTTACGCTGTGCACGACCAGCCGGGGATCCCGTAACAGGTCGAGGGCCTTGGTGGACTGCCACATCATGCCGAGGAAGAGTTCCCCCGCGGCGAGATCGACTTCACACGGGCTGATCCGCGGCCAGCCGTCCTTCCGCAGAGTCCCGACCATGACGAGCTGATCCCGGCTGAAGCGTTCGAGGGCTAACTGCGCGATGATTGGACATTCGACTGCAAACTTCTCAAACGTCATGCGCCCTCCATCGTTCATACCACTCACTCTGTTCGGGTATAGGGCATGTACCACTCGAAGATAGGGGGTTCTTGGAGATGATCTTCGAACCGCCTTCCGCCAAAAAGAATACAGCTTCCCGCGGCTGTGTGAACCGGCAGGGTACGGCAAGGTAGGCACCGATCGCCTTGTGAAGAAGGACCCGGGGGATCTGCCCATTTTCAAGAAACACGTCGAAAGGATCCAACATGGAATCGAAGGATGTACAGGCAATCTTCGCCGAAACTGAAGCTTTCGCCGAAGCTTGGAACAAGGGAGATGCGAAAGCGGCCGTATCTTTCTTTACGCAAGATGCTACACGCGTGGGCGCGCTCGGGGATGTGCAACACGGGCGACCGGAAATCGAAGCCGCCTACGACAGGTTGCTCCATCACACGATGCCAGGGGCGATTGTGAAGCAGGAACGTGGCACTGTCCGCATGCTTTCCGACGAACTCGCAGTATGGCAGGCGGGGATCGAAATCGTTCCCCCTGCCGCCGGTCCTTCACTGAAAGGTCATGTAGTGCAGGTGATGAGAAAAGTGGCGGGGCGCTGGCTCGTCCTTGAGGCGCATCCGAAGATCTTCCCACTACCTCCTGAACCACGCTAAGTTGCGTCGGGGCTCTGGATGATCTGCACACGCTGGCTGGCCACGATCAACGATCTTCGAACTAGTGTTATGAAAGACGATTGAACAGCTGTTCAGCCCGTTGTGCCGAATCCAACAGATAACATAGGAATTCTTTGCACCATGTTAAGATAAATGTGTGAGAAGAATTAGTTGTTTTTATGATGGTCACCCTTGACGGGGTCATGCAGGCACCTGGTGCCACACTCTTTTCGTTGGAAGCATGTGCTCGGCAGTAACATAGACAATTTACCAGCCCGATTTCACAGGACGTCAAGACCGCGAAGGGCGAGGCAAATTACAGGTTTGGTTCGGTAATTATCGCATTAGACGAAGTACAAGCCGAATCGCGATCACAGCGATGAGCAGCCATACAGCAATGATGATCCCCGCGGCGACCCAGTTCGTAGGCTTCCCCGCACCGGCAATTGCTTGGGCCTTGGCGCGCGACTCCGCCATGACCTCTGGGGGAATCATTCGGAGCGCCAGCATGATTCCGAGCGGAAGCAGAATTAGGTCGTCCACATAACCGAGGATGGGGATAGGGTCGGGAATCAGGTCAAGCGGGCTGAAAGCATATGCGACCACGCAGGCGGCAAAAAGTCGCCCATACCATGGCACACGGGGATCCCGGTAGGCGAGATATAGGGCGTGGATTTCAGTCTTGAGGTATCGGGCGCGATCTTTCCAAGTCTTGACGATCCCCATGAAACTACCATAGTCCTCACTGGAATCGCAGTACAGTTTCCAGAGAGTTTGGCTACTCCTATTCTTCGTACTGCGAGTGGACGGAGAAGCGCGCTTCATCGATGCGACCGGCGAGTATTCGGTAAACAAGCTCGTGGATCGACTCTAAGGAACCAAGGTCCCGCGGACGGCTATCCCTGTACCACTCACTGCGTTCGGGTACAGGGCATGTACCACTCGAAAACAGGGTTTCTTGGTGGGTTATCCAGAGCCCGCCGTGAAGCATAAGAGGGGGTCGCCACGGACGCTCTGCGTCCTCGCTGGGGGAGGGTGCTTTTCCGAAAGTACATGTTGCCGTTCTACAAACTCAAGTTGTCCTCTAGACAGAGGCATCAGCCATTTGGACACGCTCGGGCAACGTCTAGTCCATAGGAAAGGAGGCAAGAAACTTTCCGGGCCCACCTTCCGAGGCTGGTTCCAGATTCACCTGATCAATATCGCCGTTTCCCGAGAAGAACACCTCTACCGAGGCAGCTAATTCACCGCTCAAGCCATACGTGTTCGCCCAATGTTGAGTGAGCCGTCCTTCGCCATCGTATAGTCGGCCTGTTAGTTTTCTGATTCCAAGCCGACGTCGCTCTTCATCACTATCGACGACTGGATGAAGAGATTCGTAGTAATCGTAAAGCGATAAGTCAGTTTGGAACACCTCCTGTCCAGACTGGCTGTATCCGACAAGAACAGCTCTGTCCTTCGGTGAAACGGACATGATTCAGCTCTTCATCGGGACTCTGAAACGTTCCTCGTCGGGAAGAAGGAACAAGCGAGAAGCAGAGGCGTAGCAAATCTTTGGCTGGGGGAGGAGGATTCGAACCCCCGCTAACGGGTCCAGAGCCCGTCGTCCTACCACTAGACGATCCCCCAGCGCGTGAACACTTCATTATAGGAATGCGCCGACAGGGGCGTCAATGCGGACGCCGAAGCCGGTTCGCCGAACGCCGCACAGGGAGGGAATCGGCCGATGGCAACAATTCGCAGCGACTACTTCAGACTTCGGCAACGCGGCACGACCATGGGTACGGAGATCCGCGCGGGATTCACCACGTTCCTGGTGATGGCGTACATCATCTTCGTCAACCCGCAGATCCTCGGCTTCGCTGGCGTGGCGGGAATGGAGGGCAGGGGACTCCCCCTCGACGCGACGATCACGATGACCTGTCTCACCGCGGGGGTGATGTCCATCCTCATGGGCGTGGTGGCCAACTACCCCATCGCCCTGGCACCCGGCATGGGGCTGAACGCGTTCGTCGCGTTCGAGCTGGTGCAGCGGCACGGGCTGACCTGGCCGCAGGCGATGGGCGTCGTCATCCTGGAAGGGCTGATCATCGCGGTCCTCGTCCTGACCCGGTTCCGCGAGTGGCTCATCGAGGCCATCCCGCTCGTGCTGCGCCGCGCCATCGGGGTGGGGATCGGGTTGTTCATCGCGTTCATCGGATTCGCCAACGGCGGGTTCATCACGATGTCGCCGGGTAACGTGCCGCCGGTGACCCTGGGAGCGCTCAACACCATCCCCGCACTCGTCTTCGGGCTCGGCCTCATCCTGACGGCGTGGTTGACGACCAGGAAGGTCCGCGGCGCACTGCTCTGGGGGATCCTGCTGACGACGGGCATCGCCATCCTCCTGAACGTGGTGAGCGGCGGCCACACGTTTGGAGAGTCGGCGCGGCTACCCGCTGCCATGGTGAGCCGCCCGAACTTCGAGACCTTCGGCCGGGTCGACTTCAGTTTCTTCGCCTCACTAGGGGCCGCGACGGCCCTGCTGCTCACGTTCTCGCTGATGCTGACCGATTTCTTTGACACGGTCGGCACGGTCGTCGGCGTGGCGGGGGCGGGCCGGCTTCTCGACCGGCAGGGGCGCCTGCCGGGGATGCGGCGTGTGCTGTTCGTCGATGCCGTGGGCGCCGTCGCAGGTGGCGTCGCGAACTCGAGCACCAACACCTCGTTCATCGAAAGCGCCGCCGGGGTAACCGACGGCGGACGAACGGGCCTAACGTCGGTGGTTGTCGGCGTCCTGTTCCTCTTCGCGATGCTGCTCACACCGCTGGTCGGGATCCTGCCGCCCCAGGCCACGGCGCCGGCGCTGATCATCGTCGGTCTCTACATGATGTCGATGAGCAAGGACATCCCCTGGGACGAGGCGGAGCAGGCGATCCCGGCGTTTGTGACCATGCTGGGGATTCCGTTCGCGGCGTCAATCACCAGCGGGATCGGCGCGGGCGTGCTGACCTACGTGGCGATCAAGTTGCTGCGCGGCCAGGCGCGTGACGTCCACTGGCTGCTGTACGCCATTGCCGGGGCCTTCCTCCTGTACTTCGCGACCTGACCTTTCAAGCACGCGACAAAAGCGATAGGAGCGATACGAGCGATAGAGGCGCGCAGTGTCCTGCCCTTCTCGCCAGTATCGCTGTTATCGCCCTTATCCCGCGGTGAGCACTTCGGGCTTGAGCACGCCGATGAACGGGAGATTGCGGTAGAGCTGGCGGTAGTCGAGCCCGTACCCGACCACGAACGTGTCGGGCACCTCGAACCCGCGGTAGTCGATCGGCAGGTTGTCGACGATGCGGCGGGCGGTTTTATCCAGCAGGGTGCAAATCCGCAGGCTGGCGGGGTCCCGGGCCGACAGCGTGCGCAGCAGGTAGGCCGCCGTGAGTCCTGTGTCGATGATGTCTTCCACCAGGATGACGTGGCGGCCGGTGATCTCCTCGTCGAGGTCCTTGATCAGGCGGACCACCCCCGACGTCTCTCGCGCGCTGCCATAGGAGGAGATGGCCATGAAGTCCAGTGTCATCGGAATCGTGATGGCACGGGTCAGATCGGCCATGAAGTAGAGGGCGCCTTTGAGCAGGCTGACCAGCAGGGGCGTCCGGCCCGCGTAGTCGGCGGAGATCGCCGCGCCGAGCTCGCGGACCCGGGCGGCGAGCTGGGCCTCCGAGAACAGCACCCGGTCGACGTCGTCGGTGGGGGCCATCCGTGAGAACTACCGAGCGCTGGCCCCGGCCAGGCCGTACTTGAACAGCAGGCTGCGGTAGTCCCGTCCGTAGAAGATCTTCAGCCGCACCCCGGGGTACAGCTCGCGCAGGCGGCGCACCTTGCGGTTCTTCTTGGTCACCAAACTCTGTTTCAAGGTGGTGAGCTCGATGTACAAGTCAAAGTCGGGCAGAAAGAAATCGGGGTTGAAGCTTTCGACGACGCGTCCTTCGGGGTCCCACTCCAGGGGGAAACTGCGGGGTTCATATTCCCACCGGATTCCGTAAAAGTCCAGGAGGCGGGCGAATTCTTCTTCACTGGCGTGGGCGAAGCGGGGGCGCGACGGGGCCTCGTCCTGGGCTTTCCGGTTATCCACCGGGCTCGTCGTCACCTCCCCTCGCGCGCGCAGCGAATGTTGTGTCATAGTATAGTGCAGAGCCCCCACAACATTCAAGCAGAGGAGTCATTCACACCTCGCAGAAAGGGGTTGGGAAGGAGATCCCCCTCATGCCCGAGACTACCTCCGACGCGGACCTTGAGCGTTTCATCGCCCAACTGCGCAGTCATGACGTGACCGTGCGCAGCGACGCCGCCCACCACCTCGGCAAGCTGGGGGACGAGCGCGCCGTGACCGCGCTGGCCGAAGCGCTCGCGGATACGGATGAGTACGTCCGCAAGAGCGCGGTGGCCGCGCTGCGCCGCATCGGCGGGACGTCGACGATGGAGGCCTTGCGCACGGCGCTGGGCGACCGGTCGGAACAGGTCGTGCTCCAGGCCGTCAACGGGCTGCGCGACATGCGGGACAAAGGCGCGGTAGAGCCCCTGATCCGCGTGCTGGCCCGGCGCGAGCGATCGCTGCAGCTCGCGGCCACGGAAGCCCTCGTGCGCATCGGTGGCGACGCCGTGCCGGCGCTGCTGGAGGCGTTCAAGGACCGCACGCTCCGACGCAAGATCGGCAACCAGGTCTGGAAAATCCTCGTCGACATGGAAGGCAAGGCCATCGATCCGCTGCTGGCCGTCATGACCGACGAGAACCAGTACGTGCGGCTGACCGCGATCTCCGTGCTGGGCCGCATCGGCGACGCCCGCGTCGCGACGCCGCTCGTGCACCTGTTCCTCGACGATCCGCGCATGCAGGAAGCCGTCGTGACGACGATCGGCCGCCTGGAAGAACGCGGCGTCCTGGAATTTCCGTCCGGTCCCACGGTCGATCGAGAGATCGCGCTGCCGAGGGAAGTCACCGACGCCCTGGCGGTCCGCCCCCGCGCCGATGTGGTCCGGCAGCTGCACGAGGCGCTGGAGAACCCCAGCCCGAAGGTGCGGCGCTTTGGGCTGAAGGCGATTTACGCGCTGCTCGGCGACGGCTCGCTGGACACGCTGATCCGCAGCCTCGACGACGAGGATGTCGACGTGAAACGCCTGGCGATCAAGATCATGGGCAAACTGCGCGACAAGCGCGTCGTCGAGCCGCTGGTCCGCATGATCCTCAGCGACGGTGAGCAGGTTGAAGAGGCGGCGTGGAACACGCTGAAAGTTCTCACCGAGCTGCGCGAGTACGAGGAACTGCGGGCAAAGGTTGCCAAGGAGCGTGCCGGCGGCCGGCCGGTGGTCCGCAAGTACACGCGGTCGAAGGATGTATCCCCGGATTGGTGGCGCGAGCAAGACTGACTTCGTGAGCCACGTCGCCGTCTTCGTCACAGCGGGTTCAGCCGAGGAAGCCCGGCGGATCGCTCGCGCCGCGGTCGATGAGCGTCTGGCCGCGTGCGCGAACGTGGTCGGGCCGGTGGCGTCGCGGTACTGGTGGCAGGGGCGGGTCGAGGACGCCTCGGAAGTGCTGCTTATCCTGAAGACCCGGGCGGACCTGCTCGAGGCGCTGACGGCCCGCATCCGGTCGCTCCACTCCTATACCGTCCCCGAGGTCATCGGGCTGCCGATCAGCGGCGGCAACCCCGACTACCTTGATTGGATTTCCGACTCAACGGCGTCTCCATCGTCCACTCCGTCTTCTCCGTCCCCTCCGTCTACCCCCGGAAATGACCTTCCGCAGGAACGCGGATAGCGGGCAGACAGTGAAGACTGAGAAGACTGAGAAGACGCATTCATGAGAGTGTTGTTGACCAACGATGATGGGATCGCGTCGGCGGGGCTCCACGCCCTGGCGCACGCGTTCGAGCCGGTAGCCGACGTGTCCGTCGTCGCGCCGGAGCACGAGCGCAGCGCGACCGGCCACGCGATTACCCTGCACAAACCCCTGCGCGCGGTGTCGACGACGATTCCGGGATCGTCCGTGCGCGCCTGGGCGACCAACGGAACGCCCGCCGACTGCGTCGCGCTCGGCACCCTGGCGCTGCTGCCGGCGCCTCCCGACCTCGTCGTCTCCGGCATCAACGTCGGTCCCAACATGGGCCGCGACCTCACGTACTCCGGCACGGTGTCGGGAGCCATGGAGGCGGCCATCATCGGCGTCCCCGGGATCGCCCTGTCCATCGGCGCATTCCGGAATCCAATCTTCGAGGTTGCCGCGCGGTTCGCCGTCTATCTTGCGCAGATGATCGTCTCGCGCGGCCTGCCGGCCGACATCCTACTGAACGTGAACGTGCCGAACCTGCCCGCGGAGGAGATTGCCGGGGTGGAGATCACCCGCCAGGGCGACAAGCGGTACATCAGCCGCCTCGAGCAGCGCACCGACCCGCGCGGCCGTCCCTACTACTGGCTGACCGGAGAACCCGGTGTGCGGGGCGACCGGGAAGGCACCGATACCTGGGCGCTCACGAACAAGCGCATTTCCGTCACCCCGATCGGCCTGGACATGACCAGCCAGAGCGGCGTCGCCACCTTGAAGGCTTGGGGGCTGACCGTCGAGAGGGAGGAAAGACCCGCGCGCCCGTAGAAAGCGCGATGACGACAACCGAATAGCACATCACGGCAACGGTCGCAGCGCCAATCACACCTTTCATCGGAGCATCGCCATGGTCTCATTGCAGGACATCGTCAAGTCGTATCCGCACGGGGTCGCCGCGCTGCGCGGGATTACTCTCCGGGTCGAGCCCGGAGAGTTTGTGTTTGTGGTCGGTCCCACCGGCAGCGGGAAATCGACCCTCCTCAAGCTGATCTACCGGGATCAGATCGCCACCCGCGGTCGCGTCTACGTCTATGACCGCGAGGTCAGTCGGTTGTCCCGTGACGACGTGGCTCGGCTGCGCCGCCGGCTCGGGGTGGTGTTCCAGGATTTCAAACTCCTGCCGGCTCGGACGGCGCTGGAGAACGTCGAGTTCGCCCTGCGGGTCATCGGCACCCCCGCCCGTGAGATTCGGCCCCGCGCCCTGCGGGCGTTGGAGCTGGTAGGGCTGGAGGACCGGGCCCGCTCGGTTCCGGCGCAACTATCGGGCGGCGAGCAGCAGCGGATCAGCATCGCGCGGGCGATCGTCAACGATCCCCCGCTGCTGCTGGCGGACGAGCCGACCGGCAACCTCGACCCGAATTCATCGTGGGAGATCATCCAGCTATTGTCGCGGATCAACTTGCGCGGCACCACGGTGATCATGACGACCCACAACAAGACGATCGTGGACATCTTGCGGCGCCGTGTCGTCCAGCTGGACGAAGGCGAGATCGTCCGCGACCAGCGGCGGGGGCTCTATGCGGTTGAAGCGTAGGCGCCGGCGCGTCATCGAGCTGCCGGGTCGTTCCGCGGGCGCGTTGCGATACTTCGCCGGGGAAGCCCTCGCCGGACTGCGGCGCAACGGTTTGATGAGCGTGGCGGCGGTGACGACGGTCATGGTCGTGCTGCTGACCGTCGGGTGCAGTCTCCTGCTGGGTGCCAACCTTGCGCACATCGCGGGGGCGCTCGAAGCAGACGTCCAGATCGTCGCCTTCCTGCACGATGACCTATCGGCCGATGCCATCGCGCTGGTGCGCCGCCGCGTGGCGGACGTCCCCGGGGTGTCGGCGGTGCGCTACGTGTCCCGTGCCGACGCGCTGGCCCGGCTGCGCCGCAGCCTCGGAGGCGATCGCGCGCTGGCCAACCTCGACACCAATCCGCTTCCCGACTCCCTGGAGATCCGCGTCGCCGATCCGCGGCAGGCGGCCGCCGTCGCCGGAGCGCTGCGCGGGATCGCCGGCATCGATGAAGTGTCCTACGGCGCGCAGGTCGTCGACCGGCTGCTCGCGCTGACCCGTGGCGTGCGAGTCTTGACCGCGGCGGCGGGGATTCTGCTGGGTGCCGTCGCCGTCGTCGTCGTCGTCAACACGATCCGGCTCACCGTCATCGCCCGCCGCCAGGAGATCGAGATCATGAGCTTAGTCGGCGCGACGCGGTGGTTCATCCGGTGGCCGTTCCTCATTGAAGGAATGCTGCACGGATCCCTTGCCGCCGGCGCGTCGGCAGTGCTGCTGGCGTCCGGCTATGCCATCACCGCGGCGCGAGTTGCCGCCAGTCTCCCATTTCTGCCGCTGCTGCCGGCCCGCGAGGTCGTGGCCGTCCTCGGCGCCATCCTGCTGATCGTGGGGGTCGGCGTGGGCACAGCCGGCAGTGCGATCGCCGCGCGGCGTTTTCTCGCCGCCTAAGGTCACGATGCTGCGCCGCGCGCTGGCCTCCTGTGCGCTCATCGCCGTCGTTGCGGCCGCGCCGGCGGAGGCCGGATGGCTGACCCAGAAGCAGCAGCAGCTGGAGACGGTGCTCTCCCAGCTGACCCAGCACCGGCGCCGGCTGGATCAAGTGAAGCAGAAAGAGCGCGCGGTGCTCGGAGAACTCCAGGGCATCGACCGCACGCTCGATCAAGCCGAGCGGCGCCTGTCCGACTTGAACTCCACCCTGCGCTCGTCGCAGACCCGTTCGGTGGCGCTCGCGACGCAACTGGACATTGCCCAGCAGCGCCGCATGGTCCAGCAGGCCCGGATGCATCACCGGCTGCGCGAAATCTACAAGTACGGCCGCGCGGGGTACCTCGACGTCCTCCTCGGTGCCGCGGACTTCAATGAGTTCGTCACGCGCTGGCAGTTTGTCTCCCGGCTCGTGGGCGCCGACGCCACGCTGCTCGAGTCCTACGCCGCGCAGGCCGCGCGCGTCGAGCAGCTGCACGGGGAGCTGACCGCGGAACAGACCCGTCTCGGCACGTTCATCCGCCAGGTTGCCGCCCGCCGCAGAGAGGTTGCCGCCCAGGAACAGGCCAAGCGCGTACTCCTCCGCCGGCTGCAGGTGGAGCGCGTCACGTTCGAGCGCATGGTGCGCGAGCTGGAGCGGAATTCCCGTGAACTCGAAGTCCTGATCCGCCGCTCCCAGCGGTCGCCCTCCGCCCCGCTGCCGGGCCGCCGCGTCGGGCGGTTCCTGCTACCGGCGCGCGGCGTGCTCACATCGGGATTCGGATATCGCCGGCACCCCATCTTCCGCATCCGGCGGATGCACACGGGGATCGACATCGCCGCGCCGCGCGGGACGCCTGTGATGGCGGCCGCGGACGGAGCCGTCCTCTACACGGGCTGGTTCGGCGGCTACGGGAAGATCGTCGTGCTCGATCACGGCGGCGGCGTCTCCACGCTGTACGGGCATCTCTCGGCCATCCTCGTGCCGACCGGCGTCCGCGTCAGGCGCGGCCAGGTGATCGGCCGCGTCGGCAGCACCGGATACAGTACTGGGCCCCACGTCCACTTCGAGGTTCGCATCAACGGCCGCCCCGTCGATCCCCGCGGTCGCTGAATTCGGGAACAGGGAACCGGGAGCAGAGCGACTCAGCAAATTGCACCGGCGTGTCAGGTCATCCGAGTTTTCCTGTTCGCTGATCGCTGTTCCCCGGCAGTGGTAGAATGTGCAGGCGATTCCACAGCGATTGGGGTGAACGATGATTCTGCGCAATCGGTTCGTCGCGGCGGCGCTGATCGCCGCGGTTGTGGCGGCGGCGTTCGTGGCGGGCGTCGGCTACGGCCAGCGTGGCCAGGCCGCCGGCAGCGCCCGGGCCGAGGGATTCCGGCTGCTGGAGGCCCTCTCCGACCGCGTCAGCGACTCCTTCATCACCAAGAACGTCGACGAGCGCAAGCTGTTTCTGGGCGCGGCGAAGGGCATGCTGGAGTCCCTTGGCGATCCGTACACGCGCTTTATGGAACCGCGAGCGTTCGAGGAATTCAGACAGGACGCCCGTGGGTTCTTCTTCGGCGTCGGTATCTTCATCGACATTAAGGACGCCCATCTGATCGTGGTCCAACCCATCAAGGGCACGCCGGCGGCCCGGGCGGGTCTGCGGGCCGGAGACCGGATCACCCGGATCGACGGCGTGGCGACCGATGGCATGGCCATCCAGGAGGCGGTGGTCCGGATCCGCGGTCCGCGCGGGACGCCCGTCAAGCTGACCATCCGGCGCGGCACGCGCGAGTTCGTCACCAGCATCGTGCGCGATCGGATCGAGATCGCGGCCGGGGAAGGGCCTGACACCCTCGATGCCGCGTCCCGCAACGCGCTGGCTCAGCATCGCATCGGCTACGTCAAACTGATCACGTTCAACGAGGAGACCGCCCGGACGTTCGACCGGCTGTTCGACGACGCCCGGCGGAGCGGGGCGAAGGCGTTGATCCTCGATCTCCGCAGCAACGGCGGCGGCCTTCTTGACGTCTCGCTGCAGGTGGCCAACCGGTTCGTTCCCTCAGGCCGGGCGCTTGTGCTGACGGTCAACCGCAACGGCCAGCGCAGCACCGAACGCGCCACCGCCGGACCCAAGATTACGATGCCGGTTGTGGTGCTGGTCAACGAGTACACGGCCAGCGCATCAGAGATCGTGTCCGGGGCACTGGAGGACAACGGCATCGCGACGCTGGTCGGGGTCAAGACGTTCGGCAAGGGCGTGATCCAGACCATCTACGATCTGCCCATGAACTCGGGCGCCGCAATCACCACGGCGAAATACCTGACCCCCAACGGACGCGATATCCATGGGCGCGGATTGACGCCGGCTGTGGTCGTCGGGGAGACCGAAGACGCGCTGCGCGAACGGCTGCGCGCGAAGACCGACGCTGAAGTCGACCAGGCTCTGGAACGGATGCGCGCAGACCAACTGCGCCGGGCGATTGAGGTGGTCAAGCAGAAGTTATCACGCTGATGCCCAAGTCGCGCCGTCGGCCCCGAGGTACCAAGATCTCCCTGCTGCTGCTCGGCGTAGTGGTGGTGGCCGCCGGTGTCGCCCTCGGCGCGCTGATTCCCGGATGCCGGCCGGCGCAGCAGGCCGCCCCGGCACCCGCGCCGCCGGTGGGATCTCCGCCCGTCCCGGTGCCCGCGCCATCACCACCGCCCGCCCCCGCTCCCACCCCTGCGGTGAAGCCACCAGGCGAGCGCCAGAAGCCACGTGCTGCCCGCGTTCCGTCCGGACAGGAGATCCGTGCGAGGGTGGCGATTATCTTTGACGATGCGGGCGGGAGCCTGGCGGATCTGGACGCGATCATTGCGCTGGGCCGGCCGGTGGTCGTATCGGTGCTGCCGGGGCTGCGGTACTCCAGAGAGGTCGCGGGCCGGGCTCGGGCGGCGGGCCTGGAGGTTTTCCTCCACCTGCCCCTGGAACCGGACGATGCCTCCAAGGATCTCGGTCCGGGCGGGATCACCGGCGGGATGAGCGACGAAGAGATCGCGGCGGTCATCCGCGAAGATCTGCTGAGCGTCCCCGGCGCGGTCGGGGTTAATAATCACATGGGCAGTAAAGGGACGGCGGATGAACGGATCATGCGCGCGGTGCTTGCCGTTCTGCGCGAGCGGCACCTGATCTTCATCGACAGCGTGACCTCATCCCGCTCGATCGCCGGCCGCCTGGCCGCGGAGATGGACGTCCCGACGGCCGCCCGCGCGGTGTTCCTGGACAACGAGGATGAGCCCGCCGCCATCCGCGTCCAGCTGCGCCGGCTGATCGCCCTGGCCCGGCAGCGCGGCGAGGCCATCGCGATCGGCCACGCCCACCGGCAGACGGCGCGGGTGCTGCTGTCGATGCTCGACGAATTTGAGAAACAAGGCGTCGAACTCGTTCCGATTTCGTCGCTCGTACGCTGACTGCAGACCTCAGGAGGTTGTGAGATGGCTCAAACGATGGTGATGACTCCGCGCGAGGACCCCTGGCAGATGGCGCTGCGGCAATTCAACATCGCCGCGGACTACCTGCCGCTGAAGCGAGGCATCCGGGAGTTTCTGGCGTATCCGAAGCGGGAACTGACCGTGAACTTCCCCGTCAAGATGGATGACGGCTCGGTCCGCATCTTCACGGGCTACCGCGTGCACCACAGCACGGTGCTCGGACCCACCAAAGGCGGCATCCGCTACCACCCCGACGTGACGCTCAACGAAGTCCGCGCCCTGGCGATGTGGATGTCGTGGAAGTGCGCGGTGGTGGGGTTGCCCTACGGGGGCGCCAAGGGCGGCGTGGTGGTGAACCCCAAGGAACTCTCGCGCGACGAGCTCGAGCATCTCACCCGCCGCTACGCCACCGAGATCAGCATCCTGATGAGTCCCGAGGGCGACATCCCTGCGCCCGACGTGGGGACCAACCCGCAGACGATGGCCTGGATCATGGACACCTTCTCGATGCACCGGGGGCACTCCACGCCTTCAGTCGTCACCGGCAAACCGCTGTCGATCGGAGGGTCGTTCGGCCGCACCGAGGCGACCGGCCGCGGCGTCATGATCACCGCCAGGGAATTGTCACGCCAGCTCGGCCGGCCGCTTGCGGGAGCGCGGGTCGCCGTCCAGGGGTACGGGAACGTGGGCTCGGTGAGCGCGTATCTGCTGGCTGACCAGGGCTGCCGGATCGTCGCGGCCAGCGATTCCGGCGGCGGCGTGTACAATGCCGAGGGGTTCGATCCACGGGCGCTGCTGCACTACAAGGACGAACACGGATCCGTGGCCGGCTTCCCGGGGACGACGAGCGTGTCGAACGAAGAGCTCGTCGAGCTGCCCTGTGACATCCTCGTGCCCAGCGCGCTGGAAGGGCAGGTCAACGGCGAGAACGCGCCGCGCGTGAAGGCCAAGATGATCGTGGAGGGCGCAAACGGCCCGCTGACACCGGATGCCGACGAGATCCTCGAGGAACGGAGCATCGCCGTCGCGCCCGACATCCTGGCCAACGCCGGCGGGGTGATCGTCTCGTACTTTGAGTGGGTGCAGGGGCTGCAGCAGTTCTTCTGGACCGAAGAGGAAGTGAATCAGAACCTGGAACGCATCATGGTCCGCAGCTTCGCGCAGGTTTGGAAGACGGCCCAGGACAAGCGGGTGACCCCGCGTACCGGTGCGCTGATCCGCGCCATCGAGCGCGTCGCCGAGGCGTTAATGACACGGGGGATCTACCCATAAGGGAACCGTCTTCCCAGTCCTCCCAGTCTTCACCGTCTTCCCAGGCCACATCAGTACGGGTCCTGAGACTGGGAAGACTGGGGAGACGGAGGAGACTGGGAAGACGCAGTTGCTGAGACAGCTGTTCCTGTACTTATCCGAAAACCCTGGTGTCCACAAGGCCGTGCTGAACCTCGGCCCAGCCCGGCGGGCGGCCGCGCGGTTCGTGGCCGGAGAAGAGCTCGCCGACGCCATCGCCGCGGTGCGCGACGTCAACACCCGCGGGATGACCGCCAGTCTCGATCATCTCGGTGAGAAGGTCGCCGACCTTTCCAGCGCGCAGCTCGCCGCCGCCGACTACCGTCAGATCCTTGACGAAATCGCCCGGCGGCGCGTCGACTGCAACGTCTCGCTGAAACTCACGCAGCTCGGGTTGGATGTCGACCCGGCGGCGTGCGGGGAGTTGCTGCGCGACCTCGTCGCCGCGGCGCGAGATCACGGAAATTTCGTGCGCATCGACATGGAAAGCTCGGCCTACATCGATCGCACTCTGGAGCTCTACCGCGGCCTGCGGGCCGATGGGCGAGACAACGTCGGCGTTGTGCTGCAGTCCTACCTGTTCCGAACCGAGCGCGATCTCGACGCGCTGCTTCCGCTGGCGCCGCGCGTGCGGCTGGTGAAAGGCGCGTATGCCGAGCCCCCCGCGGTCGCGTTCCCTCGCAAGGCCGACGCGGATGCCGCCTTCGCCCGCCTGAGCGAACGGCTCCTCGACGCCGCCCCGTATCCGGCCATCGCCACGCACGATGAAGCGCTCATCGACCACACCAAAACGTATGCCAGGTCGCGTGGGATCTCCGCCGACCGGTTCGAGTTCCAGATGCTCTACGGGATCCGCCGGGACGTTCAAGCGCGCCTGGTCGCCGAGGGCTACCGGATGCGCGTCTACGTACCCTTTGGCCGTCAGTGGTTCCCGTACTTCATGCGGCGGCTGGCGGAGCGGCCGGCCAACGTCGGGTTCGTGCTCCGGAGTTTGGTATCGGAACGCCGTAGGTCCTGAGCGAGTGTCGTACGTCGCAGGAGCGGGAGGCTGAGCGCATGCGACCGGGGGCCGTCCAGGGACTGACAATCGCCGCGGTCGCCGCGGCCGCTTTGGTGGTCGGGGCGATCGCGGGGTGGACGCTGCGGCCCGCACCGCCGCCTCCCGATCGGTCCGCCCTCGTCGCGGACGTGCTCGAGACGCTGGAGGACATGGAAAAGCGCTGCGCGGGGGTGGTGGAGATCCTCGACGACATGGTCGCCGGCAACGTCAGCCCGGCGGTGCTGGAAGGGGTCCGCGACTCGATGCAGGAGGTCGTCGAGGCCATCGGCGACGTGTCCAGCCAGGTGCGCCAGCTGAGCCGGTAGGCTCGCCGGGCTGCGGCACCACTGAGGGAGGAGGGGTAGAAGGCGCGGCGAACGTATACGCACACTCACGAAGGGTCACGGTATTTTTCTGCATCCGTGTGGAGGACACCGGCCCGGGCCAGGGCGCGGGTCGAAGAAGGGGGTGAGGGGCGGGCAGGCACGGGAGCGATGAACGGTCCGAGTCACGAGTCGTGTGAATTCATTGAAGGAGGGAGAGCACAGGATGAAGCGATCCAGAATTCCGGTTACACTCGCGGTCCTGGCGCTCGTCGCCGCGCTGCTGGTGCCGGCCAACGTACCGGTCAGCGCGCAGCAGAACGTCATCAAGATCGCGACGCAGAGCCCGCTGTCCGGGGGGCAGTCGACCCTGGGGACAGGGATCAAGGACGGAGCGCAGCTGTGCGTCGATCAGCAGGCGAAGGTCGTTGCCGGCTTCAGGATTCAGTTGGTGCCGTTTGACGACCAGGCGAAACCCGACGTCGGCGTGGCCAATGCCAAGAACCTCGTGACCGACCCTGACATTCTGCTGGTGGTCGGCCACCTGAACTCGGGCGTGGCGATTCCGTCGTCTGAGGTGTACAACGACAACAATCTGGCCATGATCTCCCCGGCCAACACCAACCCGCTGGTCACCGACCGCGGCTACCGGGTGGTCACCCGCGTGGTGGGCCGCGACGACGTTCAGGGCGCCGTGGGCGCCGAGTTCGCCGGGAAGGACCTCAAGGTCAAATCGGTGTACATCATCCACGACAAGACCGCGTACGGCCAGGGCGTAGCGGAATTCTTCCGCGCCAACGCGCCCAAGAACGGCATCCAGGTCCAGGGCTTCGAGGGGACGGAGGAGAAGGCGAACTTCGACCCGATCCTCACCCCCATCGCCGCCCGCAACCCGGGCCTGATCTACTTCGGCGGGATCTACGACCAGGCGGGCGTGTTCTTCAAGCAGGCCCGCGCCAAGGGGATCAAGGCCATCTTCATGGGCCCCGACGGCATGGACTCCACCGATCTGCCGAAGATTGCCGGTCAGGCCATCGTCGGGATGTACTACACGACGGTCGCCGGACCGCCGTCGTTCTACCCCACGGCGGCGAAGTTCGTCACGGACTTCAAAGCCAAGTACAAGCGCGACCCGGAGCCGTTTGCCGCGCAGGCCTATGACTCGTGCTGGATCGGTTTGACGGCCATCGCGAACGCGATCAAGGCGAACGGCGGCAAGAAACCCTCGCGGTCACAAGTGGTCACGGCGGTGCGGAACATCAAGGGCTTCAAGGGCATCACCGCTACCTACACCTTCGACGCGAAGGGCGACCCGGTGCCGGCCGTCTACTTCGTCATCCAGGTCGTCAGCGCCGACCCGGCGAAGTGGGGGCAGAACAAGCTCATCAAGACGCTGAGGATCAACCCACCGGCCGCCAAGAAATAAGACGCGGACACGCGGCGGGTGAACGCAGGGATCGGTGAGCGGGGGAGGGGTCGCGGTGCGACCCCTCCCTTTGCGTAGAGGCAGCCGGCCATGGAGTGGGACATTCTCATCCGGATCTTTCCCCAGGTCCTCGTCGACGGGATCACGCTGGGGTTTGTCTACGCGCTGATCGCGCTCGGCTACACCATGGTGTACGGGGTCCTGGAGATGATCAACTTCGCCCACAGTGAGATCTTTGTGATGGGGGCGTTCGTGGGCGCAGAGGTCCTCCTGATCATGCAGGCCACCGGCGCGTTGGGCGCGGTCCCCGCGCTGCCGCTGCTCATCATCGTGCTGGCCGCCGGGATGGCGGTCGCGGGCGGATTGGCCGTTGCGGTGGAACGCGTGGCGTACCGCCCGCTGCGCGGCGCCCCGCGCCTGGTCCCGCTGATTTCCGCGATCGGCGTTTCGTTCTTTCTGCAGGACGCGATCCGCCTGACCGAATCGCTGTGGCGGAACGCGTTCTTTCTCACCTATCCGACCGTCGACTTCTTCGACCTGCGGGTGACGCTCATCGGCGACGTGCAGATCTCCATGAAGTCGCTCATCCTCGTCGTCGTGTCGATCCTCATGCTCGTCGGGCTGAGCCTGTTCGTCGGGCGGACCAAGGTGGGCAAGGCGATCCGCGCCGTCGCCGAGGACCAGGCGACCGCCGGGCTGATGGGGATCAACGTCAACCGCATGATCTCGCTGACGTTTCTCATCGGCGGAATGATGGGAGGCGCGGCCGGGGCGCTCTTCGGCGTCCAGTACGGCACGATCAACCCGTACACCGGGTTCATCCCGGGCATCAAGGCGTTCACCGCCGCGGTCCTCGGCGGGATCGGGAACATCCCCGGCGCGATGCTGGGCGGGGTCGTGCTTGGTTTGCTGGAGTCGTTTGCCGCCTCGTACATGTCGCTGCTGACCGGCGGCGCCTTCGGGGCGGAATACAAGGACATCTTCGCGTTCAGCGTGCTGATCCTCATCCTCATCTTCCGGCCGCGCGGGCTGCTGGGCGAGGTGGTCCGTGAGAAACTTTAGCGCGCTGGTGCGGCGCCCCACGGTGGCGGTGGGAGTGTTGGCCGCCTACATCATCCTGACGAGCATCCTGGTCGCCACCACGCCGCGCTCGCTGCCCTACTTCCTCCTGTTTCTCGCCTCCGTGCTGCTGCTCTACTACCTCCCCCTGCCGGCCTGGTTCCGCGTGCTCGGAGCCGGTGTGACGCTGGCCGTGCTGATGCCGTTTCTGGGGACCCGCAACGGCTTCTATCTCGAGGTGGCGACGCAGGTCGGGATCTTCGTGGCGCTGGCGCTGGGGCTGAACATCGTGGTCGGATTGGCCGGGCTGCTGGACCTCGGATACGTGGCCTTCTACGCGGTCGGGGCGTACTCGTGGGCGATCTTTGCGTCCCCGCAGCTGCTGAAGACCTGGCCGCAGTTGAGCACCATCCTCCCGCTGGGCGGGGGATCCCCTGACGGGACGCCGTGGTTCTTTGTCTTCATCCTCGTGGCCGTGGCGGTGGCGGCCATTACCGGAGTCCTGCTGGGGCTGCCGGTGCTGCGGCTGCGCGGCGACTATCTAGCGATCGTCACCCTGGGGTTCGGCGAGATGATCCGCGTCCTGGCCAACAACCTCGACCACCCCTTCAACCTCACCAACGGGCCGATCGGTATCACGCCGATCGCACGGCCACCGATCGCCCCCATCCAGTCGGTGCTCAATCTCCTGGGGATTGAGGCGACCCGTGCCCAGATCTACCCGGTGTACTTCTACTTCATCGTGCTGGTCATCGTCGGGATCGTCATTATGGTGACCAACCGCTTCAAGAACTCGCATATCGGCCGTGCCTGGGAGGCGATCCGCGAGGACGAGCCCGCGGCCATCGCCATGGGCATTCCGCTTGTCCGGATGAAACTGCTCGCCTTTGCCGCCGGTGCCTCGTTCGCCGGCGCGATGGGCGTGCTGTTCTCGGCGAAGCAGTTCTTCATCAACCCGGAGTCGTTCACGTTTCTGGAATCCATCGGGGTCCTGGCGATGATCATCCTCGGCGGGATGGGCAGCATTCCCGGCGCGATTCTCGGCGCGACGTCGGTGACCATCCTGAACCTGCAGATCCTCAAGCAGATTTCCCTCACCCTCAACGAGTGGAAGAGCGACGGGGTGACGATCCTGGGGTTCAACCTGGCCAACCTGCCACCGCAGTTGGAGCCGGCCAAGTACGAACGCATGGTCTTCGGGATGATCCTGGTGCTGATGATGATCTTCCGCCCGCAGGGGATCATCCCGTCGCGCCGGCGCAAGATGGAGTTCGACGAAGTCGCGCTCGAGAAAGAGGAGTTTGCCGAGGAAGTCGTGGATACCGTCGAGCCGGGGGACGAGTAGGTGGGGATCTTCGAGTCGCGGGGCGTGACCAAGCGCTTCGGCGGGCTGGTCGCCGTGAATCAGGTCGACTTCGACCTCGAGGAGGGCATGATTGCGTCGATCATCGGCCCCAACGGTGCGGGCAAGACCACGCTGTTCAACGTGTTCACCGGCGTCTACAAATCGGAAGAGGGCACCGCGCGGTTTGAAGGCCACGAGCTGATCGGTCTGCGGCCCGACCAGATCACCAAACTGGGCATGTGCCGCACGTTTCAAAACATCCGGCTGTTCAGCAACATGACGGTTCTCGAGAACATCCTGGTGGGCATGCACTCCCGGCTCCAGCTCACCGCGCTCGACGTGCTGTGGCGGACCCCGCGGTTCCACACGGTCGAGCGCGAGGCGCTGAAGCGGGCCCAGGAACTGCTGCGCCTGATCGGGCTGCAGGGCAAGGGCGACGAGCTCAGCAAGAACCTGGCCTACGGCGATCAGCGGCGGCTGGAGATCGGCCGGGCGCTGGCCTCACAGCCGCGGCTGCTGCTGCTCGACGAGCCCACCGCCGGCATGAGTCCCACCGAAGCGCAGACGCTGATGCGCTTCCTGCGCACGCTGCGCAAGGATCTGAGTCTGACCATCCTGCTCATCGAGCACAACATGCGCGTGGTCATGGGGGTATCCGAGCGCGTCACGGTGCTGGACTATGGGGAGAAGATCGCCGAAGGGCCGCCCGAGCAGATCCAGCGGGACGCGCGCGTCATCGAGGCCTATCTGGGGACGCGGAAAACCGCGACTGCGGGATGACGCGATAAGAGCGATAACGCGATAACGCGACCAGGCGAGCGACGAGATGGCGTTACTCGAGTTAGACAATCTCCAGGTGTACTACGGACACATCCACGCGCTGAAGGGCATCTCCCTGACCGTGGACCAGGGCGAGATCGTCGCGCTGCTCGGCAGCAACGGCGCCGGCAAGACCACGACGCTGCGCACCGTCTCCGGACTGCTGCGGCCGCGCGAGGGCCACGTGCGCCTGGGCGGGGATGCCATCGACCACCTGCCCCCGCACGTGATCGTCCACCGGGGCATCGGCCACGCGCCGGAAGGACGCCGGATCTTCGCCCGGCTGAGCGTCCGAGAGAACCTCGAGATGGGAGCCTACTCGCGGTCAGATCAGGCCGGCATCCGCGAGGACATGGATCGCGTCTTCGTGCTGTTTCCGAGGTTGAAGGAACGGCTCAGCCAGATCGCGGGAACGCTGTCGGGGGGCGAGCAGCAGATGCTGGCCATCGGCCGGGCCCTGATGACCCGCCCGCGCCTGTTGCTGCTCGATGAACCGTCAATGGGCCTGGCGCCGCTATTGGTAGAGCAGATTTTCGATACGGTGCGGGACATCAACACCCAGGGTGTGACGATCCTGCTGGTGGAGCAGAACGCCTTCATGGCCCTCACCGTAGCCCACCGCGGCTACGTCCTGCAGACGGGCGAGATCACGCTGTCGGGGACGGCCGCGGAGCTGCAGGAGAACGAGGAAGTGAAGCGGGCCTACCTGGGCGGCTGACTTTCTCGGGAACGCGGGAACGGGGGAACGCGGGAACGGTCGCAATCAGCCCCAGAGATGCCTTCGGGTTCCCGTGTTCCCGCGATCCCGTGGTCCCGTCAGTTAGGTTTTCCAGCCGTTCTTCGGCAGGATCACCACGAACGTCGTGCCCTCGTCGAGCCGGCTGCGCACGCTGATGTGCCCGCCGTGCGCCTCGACGATGTGCTTGGCGATCGCCAGTCCCAGTCCCGTTCCACCTGACCCGCGGGTGCGCGAGCGGTCGGCCCGGTAGAACCGCTCGAACACGTGCGGCAGATCATCGGCCGGAATGCCGCGCCCGGTATCCGCCACGGCCACTTCCACTTCGCCGTTTCGCGAGGTCACCGCCACGCTGATGCGGCCGCCGGAGGGAGTGTATTTCAGCGCGTTATCGATCAGATTCGTGATGACCTGTTCCAGCCGGTCGGAGTCAGCGCTGACGATGATGCCGCGCGGCGCCGTCTCGTGGAGCTCCAGGGCGGCGCCCTCGGCGATCGGGCGGAGCTTGTCCACGGTGTGAGCGACCAGCCCGCCGACGTCGACCTGGGTGAGTTCCAGAGCGATCCGTCTGCTCTCCAGCCGGGAGAGGTCCATCAGATCGTCGACCAGCTTGACCAGCCGGTCGGCTTCGCCGTCGATGATCGCCAGGAAGCGCCGGCAGGTGTCTTCATCGGCCATCGCGCCGCCCAGCAGCGTCTCCGCAAACCCTTTGATCGACGTCAGCGGGGTGCGCAGCTCGTGGCTGACGTTGGCGGTGAGTTCCCGTCGCAAGCGTTCGGACTGGCGGAGCTCGGTGACGTCGCGCAGGACGGCCACGGCCCCGGCGGGCTCTCCGTACTCCCCCTGGATGGGCGCGCAGTGCGCCTCCACCACGCGATCTCCCAGCGATCCGGGCGGCAGCTCGTCGGCGCCGACGCGGCCGTGCTTCGTGGCGTCTTCGAGCATGGCGATGAGCCGGCCCTCCCCGACGACCTCCTGCACGGCCCGGCCCTGCACCTCGTCTCTGCGGACGCCGAGGAGGTCCTCGGCGGACCGGTTCAGCAGCACGATCCGGCCGTGGCGGTCGGTGGCCACCAGCGCGTCGGACATTCCCGCGATGATCGCCTGAATCTTGGTGCGTTCTTCGGAGATCTCGGCGATCGTCTGCTGGAGCGCTTCGGCCATGGTGTTGAACGTCTGGCCCAGGCGGGCAAGCTCCACCGTGTCGTCCGAGCTCGCGCGACCGGCAAAATCCCCGGCGGAGATGCGTTCGGCCACCTGCGTGAACTCATCCAGCGGGCGCGTGATCCGTCGTGAGAGGCGGCCGCCCACGAACCACGCGGCGGCCAGTCCCAGCGCCATCGCGATGCCCAGCGCGGGCAGCATCCCGCGCAGCTGCCGGAAGACCCAGGCCGCCGGGACCGACACCTGCACCGCGCCGACCACGCGCTGCTGGCCGTCAAAGATCGGAGCGGCGGCGAAGACCCGGGTTTCGCTGAAGGCCTGATCGTACCGGACCTGCTGGGCTTCCGTGCCGGCCAGGGCCGACCGGATCTCGGGGACCGTGGGATCGGCCTGGCCGGACGGCGTGCGCCCGGAGGCGTCCATCACCGTGATCACGGCGTCTTTGCGCCACTTGAACTCCTGGGCCATGGTCTGCATGGTGGTCAGGTCGTGACGGCCGGCGTACTCGTGCATCATCAGTGAGATGAGCTTGGCCTGGATTCCCACCACGTACTCGTAGGTCCGCTGGTACTGGCGGGCCAGCGCGTTGCCCACGTAGGCCGTGAAGATCAGCAGCACCACGAGGACCAACAGCAGGTACGATGACGTGATCCGCCAGCGGATCGAGCGCTTCATGATCGTGACTCGTGACTCGTGACTCGTGACTCGGCAAAACGAGGCCTGGGAAGACGCGGGGGGGACGATTCACTATTCACGATTCGCCATTCACCCGCTTCGAACCGTTCCCATTCGAGTGGCGCCCCGAACCCTTCTGCTCTTGGCTCTTGAACTTATAGCCAACGCCGCGGACGGTGATGATGTACGTAGGGGCGACGGGGTCGTCCTCGATCTTCTCACGGAGCCGGCTGATGTGCATGTCGACCGTGCGGGTACTCCCATAGTAGTCGTATCCCCAGATGTGCTCCAGGAGGAAATCGCGGGTGAACACCCGGTTGGGGTGGCTCATCAGCAGTCTGAGCAGGTCGAACTCCTTGGCCGTCAGATCCACCGGACGGCCGTTGAGACTGGCTTCGTGCGTGGCCGGATCGAGGGCCAGCCCGCCGCTGGCCAGCGGCCCCGCGGTCCCGTCCGCCGCCGGCGCGGTGCGGCGGAGAATCGCGCGCACGCGGGCGACCAGCTCCCGCGGGCTGAAGGGCTTCGTCACGTAGTCGTCCGCGCCCAGCTCCAGCCCGACGACCCGCTCGAGTTCGCCGTCTTTGGCCGTCAGCATGATGATCGGCACCCCGGACTCGCGGCGGACCTGCCGGCACACTTCCAGGCCGTCAACGTACGGGAGCATGATGTCGAGCACGATCAGGTCGGGGTGGTCAGATCTGGTGCGGGTGAGCGCCTCACCGCCGTCATGAGCGGTGATGACCTCGAACCCCTCTTGCAAGAGGTTGTAGCGGACGAGTTCGACGATGTGCGGCTCGTCGTCAACGACGAGGATTTTCTGGGCCACGTATGTTCTCCTGAATGCGCGAGCAGCGAACGGCAAACAGCAAACCGGTGCTGGATTGCGTTCCCCGTTCCCCGTTCGCCGTTCCCGCAGTTGGTCTCACATCACTCCTCTGACTTCGCCGCCCAGGTATCCGGTCAGCGTGATCAGGATCGCGCCCGCCAGACCCATCGTGACGTAGACCGCCATCGGCATCGCGCGCCACCGCAGCCGCGTCCAGAAGATCAGCGCGTACAGTGCCGTGGTGCCGTACGCGACAAAGCTGTGCAGCCGGTGCATGTCGATGAACGCCTGCCCGACTCCCTGCGCCACCAGCGGCCGGTAATCCACGAAGCCGGCCACGATCGAGACCGCCGCGCCCAGAAGTCCGACGCCGACGAGGTACCGCGAACCGGTGGAAAAGAACGACTGCCTCGTCAGTCCGTAGAGCACGTCAAACAGAAAGCTGGTCGTCCACAGCGCGATCGGGAAGTGGATGACCATTGGGTGATAGAGAAAGTGCATATGAATCCATTATAGGGTCATAGGTGCGTAACGCGACCGTAACACCCAATGCCCGGGCGACGAGGTTCAACGATGCACCCGTCGAAGGAGTCGGTATCAAGGCGGAGGTGTTCAGTTGAGCGACGAGTCATACGTGTTTCCGCCGGCGCCGTCCCCCGACGTGATGGAATGGCCGGGCACCCCGATCGGCGCCGCGAACTGCATCACCCGTACCAAGACCCGGACCGCCGTCCACGACAAGTCGGTCGATGAAAAGCCCGGTCTCCGGGACGGTCTGGTCAACGCGGCGGTCGCTCATCTCACCCGCCGCGCCGGATCGGAAGAGGTCTACCGCCACGACGTCGTGATCCACGGCGTGCGCGTGCGGGCCACGACCAACTCGGCCCACCTCTACGATTTCTGGGTGGACAACTGGTACAGCCCCGAGGAATGGAAGACCATTACCGGGCTGACGCCGCCCCGCGAGCCGCAGGTGACGGTGTACGCTCTCGGCGGCGTCACCGATCAGCAGGAAGCCGCCTACTACAGCTGGCAGACCAGTACCATCGTCTTCTTCAACACGGCCTACTACGGGCAGCTGAAGAGCTGGGTGCTGGGCGCGGTCGGCCGCGTGCTGGCCGAGGAGTACGGGATCCACTCCGTGCACGGCGCGTGCGTCGAAAAGGACGGACGCGGAGTCCTCTACATCGCGCCGACCGGTACCGGGAAGAGCACCTCGTCCTACGGGTTGGTCACGTTTCCCAATACGCGGTTCCATTCCGACGACTGGGTCTACGTACGCTACACGTACCAGACCACCGATGGTGCACGGCTGCACCCGATGCGGATCCGGCTGCGCGGCGGCCGTGAGATCAAAGGCTTCCGGGTGTTTCGCTGGCTGGCTGACCACGGCGGCGAGGATCCCGAGGCCACCGTGACGGGGCTCGACCTCACCAACCGTGAACTGACCGTGCCTGTGGCGTCGCTGGACTTGTCCGCGCGGCCGGTCGCCTACGCGTTCACATCGGAGAAGATTTTCTACCTCCGCACGAATCTTGTCGAGAACTTTCCGCTCTCGGCCGCGCAGATGCTGCGTTCCAAGATGGAGAACGTGCCCGACCTGCGGCCGCGCTACCTCGCCGGCCACGATGCGATGCTCGATGACCTCCTTGCCGCGATCCGCGAAGAGGGCGGGGAGGTCACCGAGTATTTCGCGGCGCTCGCGCCTGATGAGGTCAAGGTCCTGCTGGGGCGGATGATCGCGTTTGACAACGCGCGCGCGATGCTGGACATCAGCCGCGTACTGCCCGCCGATCGCGTGTACGTCAACCCGATGGAGCCCGCCCGGCTGACCAGCATCATTCTGCTGAAACGGGATCGCGACGACCGGACGGTGGTCGAGCACCTTGGCCTGGCCGCGTTCATCGGCCGGCTGCTGATCGGCGAAACGCCCGACAAGAAGCGTGAAGTCGCGTATAACGCGTACCGGGCGGTTGATGACGACGTGGAGCGCAGCTTCCTGCAGCGCCTCGAAGCCGCGCCCGAGGCCGGCGGCGGGGACGCCGCCGCGGTCCTCTTTGCCGCGTATGACGGCAGCGCGGATACGCCGGAAACTCTGCGTGAAGAGTTCGAGCTGTTCCGCGTGATGTACGAAGCGGCCCGTACGTACGGCCTCAACACCATTCTGGCCGCCGACCCGCGCGTCAAGGACAAGAAGGAAGCGGTTGAACTGACGATCGACCTCATCGCCCGCATCGTCGACGACGAGCCGTCGCCATTGAAGCTCACGCTGGCGGACTACCGTTCGTTCCTGCCCTCCGCCTCGCGCGCTCGATGAAAGCGCTCGCAAAAACCGACGCCGGTCCCGGGCTGGAGCTCATCGATGCGCCGGTGCCGGCGCTGCGGCGAGATGAGGTCCTCGTCAAGGTGTTCGCCGGCGGGATCTGCGGGACAGATCTGCACATCTATCAGTGGGATCCCTGGGCCCGGTCGCGGATCGTCCCCCCACGCGTCATCGGCCACGAGTTCTGCGGTACAGTCGGGCAGATCGGACCCGAGGTCACGCAGGTCGCCGTCGGTGACTTCGTCTCCGCCGAGGGGCACGTGGCCTGCGGTGCCTGCCACTCTTGCCGGACAGGGTCTCCCCACATTTGCGAACGGCTGGCCATCATCGGCGTCGACCGGGACGGGGGGTTCGCGGACTACGTCGCGGTGCCGGCCGGCAACGTCTGGAAGCTCGACGCCTCGATCCCGCGCGACGTCGGAGCCGTCATGGACCCGCTGGGCAACGCGGTGCATACGGCGCTGCAGACGCCGCTGGTGGGCAAGACCGTTGCCGTCATCGGCTGCGGGCCGATCGGATTGATGGCGATCCCGATCTGCCACCTGGCCGGCGCGGCGCTGGTCGTGGCGTCAGACGTCCACGAACAGCGCTTGGCCCTGGCCCGCCGGATGGGAGCCGACCTGGTGCTCAACGCCGCGACCGACGACGTGCCCGCACGCGTCCGGGAAGCCACCGGCGGCCGGGGCGCGGACGTCGTGCTCGAGATGTCTGGGCATCCCAACGGCCTCCGGGACGGCCTGCGCGCGCTGGGCAATGGCGGCTGGGTGTCGCTGCTCGGCCTGCCCTCGGGGCCCATCGAGATCGACCTGGCCAACGACGTGATTTTCAAAGAGACCCACCTCGCCGGTGTCTTCGGACGGCGGATGTGGGAAACGTGGGAACAGGCGTCGGCACTGCTGAAGATGGGGTTGGACATCACACCCGTGATCACGCACCGGTTTCCGCTGGAACGGTTTGAGGAGGCGTTTTCGCTGCTGCGCTCGGGCGAGGCGGGCAAGGTCATCCTATACCTCTAGACTCGGGAACAGGGAACAGGGCAACAGCAACATGGGCAACCCACTCGCATATCTTGACGATGAGTTGAACGACCTGCGTGAAAAGGGCCTGTTCCGCTGGCCGCGGCTGCTGGAGAGCGCCCAGGAGCCCGTGGCCGTGTATGACGGCCGCGAAGTCATCAATCTCTGCTCCAACAATTACCTGGGACTGGCGAACCACCCCAAGCTGAAGGCCGCCGCCCGCCGGGCACTGGACGAGCTGGGCATTGGCTCGGGGGCGGTGCGCACGATTGCCGGCAACATGGCCATCCACAAGGAGGTGGAGGCCGAGCTCGCCCGGTTCAAACACACGGAGGCGACCCTCCTGTACCAGTCGGGGTTCACGGCCAACGCGGGCACGGTGGCGGCCATCCTCGGCAAGGACGACGTGATCGTGTCCGATGAGTTGAACCATGCCAGCATCATCGATGGCGCGCGGCTGTCGGGCGCCGACAAGAAGATCTATCCGCACAAGGACGTGGCCGCCGCCCGGCGGATGCTTCAGGAATCGCGGGGCGCGCGCCACGTGCTGCTGATCACCGACGGCGTGTTCAGCATGGACGGCGACATTGCGCCGCTGCCCGACCTCGTTGCGCTGGCGGAGGAATTCGGCGCCATCATGATGGTCGACGATGCCCACGCCAGCGGCGTGCTGGGCGCGAATGGCCGCGGGACCATCGATCACTTCGGCCTGCACGGCCGGGTCCACATCCAGGTCGGCACCCTCTCCAAGGCGTTTGCCTGCCAGGGCGGCTACGTCGCCGGAAGCCAACTCCTGGTGGACTATCTGATCCACCGCGCGCGTCCGCTGCTGTTCAGTACTTCGCACCCGCCGTCGGTCGCCGCCAGCGCGCTGGCGGGCGTCCGGCTGGTGGAGGAGGAGCCGGAAATCATCGAGCGGCTGTGGAACAATACGCGCTTGTTCAAGCGTGGGCTGGCGCAACTCGGGTTCGACACCGGAGTGAGCGAGACGCCCATCACCCCCGTCATCACCGGCGACGAGCGCCTGGCGATGGAGCTCTCCGACCGCCTGTTCGACGCGGGCGTGTTCGCGTTCGGCATTGCATTTCCGACCGTGCCCCGAGGGAAGGCCAGGGTGCGCACGATCGTCACCGCCGGCCACACCGAGGGGCAGCTCCAGCAGGCGCTTGACGCATTTGCACGAGTCGGCCGCGGACTGCATCTGATTCCATGAAGGCATTTGCCAAACTCCTGACGCCGGCCGACGCGCGCGACGCGTTCACGCGTGCGTTTGCCGGCGCGCCGCGCCGGACCGAGCGGGTGGCGCTGCTGTCGGCCCGGGGCCGGGTACTGGCCGCGGACGTCACGGCAGGCGGCGCCCTGCCGGCGTTCGACAAATCGACCGTCGACGGATTCGCCGTGCGCGCTTCCGACACCGCCGGGGCATCGTCGGGCACCCCCGTCCTGCTGACGATCGTCACGGAAGTATTCATGGGCCAACGGCCCGCGGCGCATCTTCGGCCGGGCCAGGCGGCACGGATCCCCACCGGCGGCGCGGTGCCGCAGGGCGCCGACGCCGTCGTCATGCAGGAGCATGCGGTGCGGCATGACAGCGCGCTGTCCGTGGAGCGCTCCGTGGCGCCGGGAGAGAACGTCGTCCGGCGGGGCAGCGACGTGACGGCGGGGGAGACGGTCCTGCGCGCCGGGCGGCGGATCCGCGCCGCGGACCTGGGGCTGCTCGCCGGGCTCGGCCATGTTGATGTCGAGGTGTTCGAGCGGCCAACCGTCGCCCTCATCGTCACCGGCGACGAGTTGATTCCTCCCGGCCGGCCGATCCGGGGCAGTGAGATCCATGATATGAACACCTACACGCTGAGTGGCATGATCGAAGAGATTGGAGCGACCGCGGCGCCGTCGGGAATCGTCGGCGACAACCTGGCGGGGCTGACCGCCACGGCGCGGGACGCGTTGCGGTCTGCCGACGCGCTGATCATCTCCGGCGGGAGCTCCGTCGGCGAGAAGGACTATGTGGCCGAGACGATTGCGTCGCTCGGCGCGCCCGGCATCATCGTGCACGGTATCGCGATCCGTCCGGGCAAACCGACCATCCTCGGCCTCGTCGAGGGGAAACCGGTGTTTGGTCTTCCCGGCAACGTGGTCTCCGTACTGGTGACCTTCGACCAGTTCGTCCGTCCGGTGCTCGAGCGGATGAGCGGGCGGCGCGAGCCTGAGCGGGTCGCGTCGACGATCCGGGCGCGGTCGTCGCGACGCCTGGCGGCGACAGATCGTGAAGATCACGTGCGCGTGGCGCTAACCGACCGCGGGGGCACGCGCTGGGCGTCGCCGCTGCCGGGCGGCTCGGCCGTGATCACGTCGATGGTGAGGGCCGACGGCATCGTGGTCGTGCCCATGAACACGGTGATCGAAGAAGGCGCAGAGGTTGAGGTGAGGTTGCTTGACTAAGCGGAACGACCTCGGGAACGCGGGAACGGGGGAACGCGGGAACGCGAAACCGCAGAAGTCGGCTTCCCGCGATCCCGCGATCCCGCGATCCCGCGCGTTGACGCATGTCAACGCAGCAGGGCGCGCCAGGATGGTCAACGTTTCCGAGAAACCGGCCACCTCCCGGGTCGCGACCGCCCGCGGTGAGGTGCGGATGAAGCCGGCCACGCTGCGCCTGATCATGGAGAACAAGATCGCCAAGG
Organism: bacterium; assembly: GCA_036004445.1. Taxonomy (GTDB): domain Bacteria; phylum Sysuimicrobiota; class Sysuimicrobiia; order Sysuimicrobiales; family Kaftiobacteriaceae; genus DASXUC01. The sequence goes on along the minus strand of DASYRL010000098.1, from coordinate 1,283 downwards.
GGGACGTGCTGGCCGTCGCCCAAGTTGCCGGCGTGCTGGCGGCCAAGCGCACGGACGAGCTCATTCCGATGGCCCACCCGATTCCCCTCACGGCGGTCGACGTACAGTTCGTGCTGAAGCGTGGGGCCCGGCAGGTCGGCATCGAGGCCACCGCCAGCACGGTGGCGCGGACGGGGGTTGAGATGGAGGCGTTGGCCGCCGTCTCCGCTGCGGCGCTGGCCCTCTACGACATGTGCAAGGCGGTCGACCGCGAGATGGTCATCGGTCGCATCCGGCTCGTGCGGAAGTCAGGCGGTAGGAGCGGAGAGTACCGACGGCGGGGCGAGGCGTGACCCGGTTAGACCTCGAGGGAGTCAGGGCCGCCGTGTTGACGTTGAGCGATTCGGTGGCCGGCTCCCGGCAGCCGGATACGAGCGGGGACGTCATTGTTCAGGCATTGTCGGCATCCGGAGCGCAGGTGATCGCCCGCGACGTGCTGCCGGACGATGCCGACGCCATCGCCTCTCGCTTGATCCACTACGCGGATCAGCTCGGTGCCGACCTCGTGCTGACCACGGGTGGAAGCGGAGTCGCGCCGCGGGACGTCACCCCCGAAGCGACCCTGCGGGTCGTCGATCGCATCGTCCCCGGGATCGGCGAGGCCGCGCGTCTGCACACGCTGGACAAGACGCCGCTGGCGATGCTGTCCCGGGGGGTCGCCGGGATGCGGGGGGCGACGCTCATCGTGAACCTGCCGGGGTCGCCGAAGGCCGCCGCGGAGTGGCTCGAGGTCATCCAGCCGGTACTCCGGCACGCGGTGGATCTGGCGCGCGGAACGCCGCCGAAGTGGGGGGAACCGCATCGATGAGTCCTGCGCTCCGAGGGGCCAACCGGTGTTTCGTGTGCGGCCAGGACAACCCCATCGGGCTGCGGCTCGTGTTTCAGGCCGACGGCGACGGCGTGCGGGCAGAATTCGTGCCGTCTGAGTTCCACGTCGGGTACGACGGCCTGGTGCACGGCGGCATCATCTCCGCGGTCGTGGATGATGCGCTGGCTAACGTGTGGTTCACGCGCGGGCAGCACGCCGTCACCGCGAAAATCGAGGTGCGGTTCCGCCGCGAGGTCCGGCCAGGAGATCGTCTCATCATCTCCGCCCAGCCGATGGGGACGAAGTCCGGCATGCAGACCGGCCGGGTCGACGTCCGGCGGGGGGACGAGCTGGTCGCCGAGGGCACCGGATTGCTGGTGATCCGCGCGTAGATGCTCGCCGCGATCGGCGCCCTCATCCTCGCCGCGATCGCACT
>DASYRL010000097.1:0-22970 GCA_036004445.1 bacterium | reverse complement strand
GTCACCACCGGTACGTCACCAGGTAGAGAATCGAAAACTGGCGCTTGTTGTCCACGGACAGCGCCAGCCTGGTATTTGGGGTGAACCGCCACTCCAGCGATGCCACGTGGGTGGGTGAAATCCCGAACGTCGACGTCAACGTGAAGTAGAGGTTCCGGATGAGGAGTTTGCCGATCCGCAGCTGCAGCGGCTGGATGAAGTCATAGGTAATGGTGAACTCGTCCAACCCCAGGGCTCTGGCGACGGCCAGGTTGACCGACCCGAACAGCACCTGGCTCAACTGCGCGCGCAGCGCACCCTCGAGGTCGCCGCGCAGCAGCTGGGTGATTCCAGTCTGCGTGGCCAGCAGCTCGACAATCTGCTGTCGGGACAGCGGCGGGTCCGAGCTCAGGAACAGCAGGAGGTTGTCGGGCGTGCCCGTGACGTGCAGGGTGATCACCGTGCTGCCGACGCGGGTCTCCGCCACCGCGTCCACAAAGGGCACGATCCCCCGGAACTCCGCGAACACCGCGCGGCCATCGGTCAGCGTGAAGGTCGTGTTGAACGCCCGGAACGTCCCCTGCTCTGACCGCACCTCTCCGGACAGCAGCGGACGGCGCCACGTGCCCGCGGCGTGCAGGACGCCGCGGACCTGGAAGCGCAGGCCGCCGACGTTGACCCATAGTCCCTCGCCGGTGTGCACGTCGACGTTGAGGACGGGATTCGTGAGACTCGTTGCGGTCCCGTTGCCCGGCGCCGGGGAGGCGACCCCTGAGGCGACGTTCACGTCCCCGTCGGACACGGTGAGGGAGCCGGTGACGACGGGCCGCTGCGCCGTGCCCTCCAGCCGCACCGTGCCGTCGACGGTGCCCGTCACGAACGGCCGGTACGCCGCCCGGGCCCGCGCCGCGGTCAGCTGCAGATCCAGACGATTCAGGCGGAACGCCGTGATGCCCACACTGCCGGTCAGCGACACGGTCCCGGGACCGGCGCGTGCGGTGAGCCGCTCGACCCGAGCCTCATCGGCGCTGAACGCCACCGACCCGGTCACGTCGGTGAACTCGGGGTCGATGTCGCGGATCTTGACCGTGCCGCCGCTCACCGTGACCGATCCGCGAATGTCGGGCCGGGCCACGGTGCCGCCGACGCGGAGATTTCCCTGGATCGGACCCGACGCGCGCTCCAGGCGGTCGGTAAACAGCCCGATGACGCTGAGATCACCGCCGTCGAGCGTGACGCGGAGGTCCATCGCGCGGTCTTCATCGAACCGCAACCGCGCCGGATTGAACGGCAGGCTCCCTTCGAACCGCGCCTTGTGCGGCCCTTCCTGCAGCAGACCCTGCTCGATCTGAAACGACCCACGCTCATAGAACGCCTGCAGCAGCAGCTGGTCAAACGCGGCCGCCCCGATCGCGCCGGCGGTCACACTCGCCGACAAGCCGGCCTGGGGATCGGCGGTCGGCCCGCTGAGCTGCAGCGTGAAGTCCAGCGTACCCAGCAGCGGGCGATCCACGCGCAGCAGCGGGCGCAGGAGGTCGAGCTCCAGCCCGCGACCGGCGAATTCGACGTTGCTGCTCCCGCGCAGGTCCACGGTTCCCGCGCCGAGCAGCTCCCCTCGCTCCGGCCGCACGGTCAGCGTCCGCAGCGTGATCGCGCCGTTGGACAGCGTCGCATCCACGGCCGCCTCTTTGATGGCGTGGTCGCCGAACCGCCCGTCGCGGAGGTGGAAGTCCAGCCGCGCCGATGGATTCGAGATCCGGCCGACCACGGCGAACGTCCCATCCACCGTGCCGCCCAATGCAAACGGCGGGCGGATGCTGGCGAGGCCCAGGAGGGTGGTCAGCTCGCCCCGCTCCGCGGCCGCCTCGATGCGGACCGTCGGGGCCGCGCCAAACGAGACGTCGCCGCTGAATCGGTACCGGGCGGTGCCCTGCTCGAGCAGCAGGGGCTGCATGGTCAGCCGGCCGGCGGCAAAGCGCGCGGTCCCCGTCGCCCGGTCGAAGGCCTGCCCGTTCACGGTCAGCGTCGTCGACGAGAGGTCCGCGCTGATGCTCGGGGCGCGGAGGGTCCCCCCGACGCTGCCGGTGAGGTCGACCGCCCCTGCCAGGCGGACGAAGTCCGTACGCAGCGCGCCGATGTCTTGCAGCGCAAAGTTTTTCGCCGCAAACGTGAGCGCGATCCCTCCCGCGCGGGTCACGGTTCCCAGCCCGTGCAGGATGGACGCCCCGATCTCGGCGACCGCGTCGTCGATCAGGAGGCGGTCCCCCATCCAGCGAAATTCTGCCCGGGCGTGGTCCACCCGCTGGCCCTCCACGCGGCCGTCGGCGAGATCCACCGTACCGGCGGCCAGCGGGTTGGCCGGCGAGCCGGTGAGCCGGACGGCGGCGCGCACCGTCCCCTCCAGTGAGACCGGCACGCGTGCGATCTGCAGCAGGCGCTGCGCCGGCACTCCTTCGGCGGTCACGGCCAAGTCAACCTGAGGACGGGCCCAGTTGACGGTCCCCGCGGCCGTGTACATCCCGCGCCCGTCGACCAGCGACATTCGCGGCGTCGACAACTCGGTCGAACTCAGGCGGATCGTCCCGCGCGCGGCGTCAAACGGGAGGGGACCGAGACTGCCGGCGGTCGCCTCGACGTCCGCCAGCAGGACCGGCGCGCGGCGCGTCCCGCTGATCGTCCCCCACACCTCGGCGGTGCCGGCAAACCACTGCCCGAGCCCGAAGCGTTCCCCGACCGTGTGCAGGCTGATCTGCGCGGCTGCCAGCTCGATGGCGAGATGTCCCGAGCGGCCCGCGACGCCGTTGGCATGCACGCGGCTGGTGCCGCTGCGGGCCGCCAGGTAATCCAATTCCAACCGTCCGCGGTCGTACCAGAAGCCGGCGCCCAGGCGATCAAATGACACACCGAGGATTCCGCCCGCACCAACATCCACGCGCGCCAGTGCGGCCACCCCGCCGTTCGAACGGGCCGCCACCACGACGCCCCCGGCGGGACCGCGCAGGGTCGGATCGATCGTGATCCCGATGCCCGGCAGCGCCCGCGTGTCGACGTGCTGCGCGCGCGCCACCAGGAAGAAATCGCCGCGCCGGGTGTCCAGCCGCAGCGAGCCGGCGAGCCGGCCTCCGCCGGCGGCGGCCCGGAGATTATCGAAGGTGAGCCAGCCTCCGGCCAGCGAGAAGTCCGAGGACAAATCGGCGAACCCCTGGCGGTTCACGCTGCCGGCCGCGCCGACGATCGTACCGTCGACGACCGGCGACGTCAGCGCCCCGGTCACGCGCGCCTCGCCTCCGCCGACTCCCGCCAGGCGCAGCCGGCCCTGCGGGAAAACCAGCTGCTGCAGCGTCGTCAGATCGAGGCGGGTCGCCCTGACCACGAGGTCAAGGTCGACCGCCGGCGCGTGCGTGACGTCGCCGCGAACCCACACCGGCGAGGACCCAACCCGCATCGTGAGCCCGTCGGTCGACACGCGGATGTTGTCCACCGCCAGCGGCCCGTTCATGTCCGTCAGCATGGTGCGCTGCGGCAGCAGCAGGGCTTTGCCGTCGTGCAGCGAGAGACTGGCCCGGTAGTCGAGCGCAAGCGAACCCTTCCACGGCGATGCCAGCAGGTGCGCCGTCCCAGCGAACGTCCCGCCCAACCACACCAGGCGGGGGAGGCGCACGAGATACCGGCCCCAGTGGCCGGCCGCGCCGCCGGCGGCGCGGAGGTCGAGGTCGAAGGTCCCCGCCCCCATGGTCGCGGTGCCGGTCACGTGCACGGTGGCGGGCGTCGCACCGTCGGTGTTGATCGCGTCCAACGCCAGGCGCACGAGTGGAGCGTCGGCAAAGCTGAGGGCGCCGGTCACCCGGTCGAAGCGTGCGGAGAACGGCGCGGTGACGAAATGCTGGGCATCGGTGAACACGACCGTCGCTTCCCGGACGTCCACCCTGGCGCGGAACGCGGCGGACAGTCCTTCCGGGGGTCCACCGCCGCGGACCATCAGATCCGCGTAGTTCCACCGGCCGGCCGTATCCCGCGCCAGCGCCAGGAACGGGCGGTCGAGCTCGACGGCGACGATGCTGGCGGCGAGGCCGCGTCCGGCGACGAGATCGGCGGCAAGACGCAGCGGATCAAAGTGCACCACGGCACGGGGCGCGTCGATGAAGGATCCGGCCCGATTTCGGTTGGGGATTCGCACCCCTTCCAGCACCACCCCGCGCACCGGGTCGCCATACAGCCGGGTGACGATGATGTCGCGCTGCAGCGCCTCACTCGCATCGCGAACGAGGCGGGTGCGGACCGCGTCGGCGAACTCCGGACGGGTGACCACCCACGCCAGCGCCGCCACGACGCCGAGCAGGCCGATGAGCACAACGGCTGCGATCCCTAGCGCTGTCCGCACGGCGTGATCCCCTCAGACAGTACGACGGGAACGGAACGTAAGTTCTCTCCTGCGTTCATTCCCGTCGTGCCTGCGAAATACCGGGGTCCGGGGTCCGGGGTCCGGCCTCGAAGGCCCCTGCGGACCTCGGACATCGGACCCCGGACACCGGCAGTCAACGGATGAGGATCGGTATCTGAATCAGCCCCTGAATGACCCAGTCCGTCCGGATCGCCCGGCCGGCGAAGACGTCGAACCTCACGAAATCGGACCCTTCGGTGGGCAGACCGAACGGGATCACCCGAATGAGGATATCCGTGTTCTTGCCAAAGTCTTCGAAGATATCGATCGCCTCGTCGAGATCGTCCACCGGGCTGGGCTCGGGCTCGGACAGCAGCGCCCGGAGGAACTGATTCTCCAGCAGCGGATCTTCGCCCCCGAACGCGGCCGCCAGCGGTCCGATGCTGAGGATCGCCGGTCCGCGCGGGTAGTTGCGCGGGATGGTGACGTCGATCACACGGGAGAGCAGCGTCTCTTCCTGGTAGGGGCGCACGGCCAGCCGCACGCGCAGCACGCTGCCGGGCGTGAGCTCGCGGCGTTCGACCTGCACGTCGGTGATCGCCGCCGTGACGCGCTTGGACGTAATGCCGATGTCGATGCTCAGGTCGATCGGATCGATGACCGCCAGGTCATTGTAGTACAGAAAATTCAGCCCGGCCGGGACGTCGAGCACCGCCGCCAGCGCGATGTCGCGGCTGTTGTAGAAGACGTTCTCGCGGGTGACCGGACGCGGCAGGCCCCTGGCGCGCAGCGTGACTTTGACCGTGGCCGTGCCGCCGCCGAGAATCTGGTTGCGCGCACGATCGACCGCGGTCAGCGCCATGACCGACGCGAACAACTTGGCCAGGTCCGGCCGGCGGACGACCAGCATGCCGCGGGAGGCCGTGGTCCCATCGTCCTGGTTGACGACGTTGACGCGCACGGCGAACATGCGCGGCATCTGGCCGACGATGCCGCGGATGCCGGCGCCCCGGTCCTGGTCGATCATGCCGACGAGATCGCCGAGGTTGCCTTCCTTGAACGGCCGCTCCAGCGTGCGCACGACCGTGATGATGTCCGACGCGGTCATGGCATATTCAACCGGACCGAGCTGATCCCAGGGATGGCCGCAGATGAGCAGCTTGTTGCCGACGCGCAGCGTGGCCGTGCAGATGCCGCCGAAGTTGATGTCGCCGCGCACCTGCATGACGCCGATCGAGCTCCCGCCGGTGAGCGAGGCGGGAGGGAAAGAGGTCTGGCCGCTGCCGAACTGCTGGAGCGGGAACTTCTGTCCGAGCACGCGTTCGACGATCCGCAGCGCCCGCGGGGACAATCCGGTGATCGTGGCCGGGAACGCGGCGGGAACGAATGCCGCCGTGCCGCCCAGCGCCTGCTGGATGGAGGCCGCCTGCGCGGTGTCACCGGCGATGACCACGCGGTCCACCGTGCGGCTGCCGATCCGGACGGGCTGCTGCGCGGTGAAGCTCCGCGGCCACACTCCCACCGGTGACGAGGCCTCCAGGTCCAGCAGCGGCAGCATCTCCTCGATCGGCGTGGCCAGCCCCAGATCGGCGTCGGGCTTGTCGAGGAACAGGTAGCCCGCGGACAGCGCCCCCATCAGCCGACCGTTGATGTACATGGGACTGCCGCTCATGCCGGCGGCGATGCCGCCCGACCGCTCGGCGACTGGGCCGGAGACGCGGAACAGGATGAGGTGCTTCACCGGGATGATGCCGCCGCCGCCCTGCAGCACGCCGACGACCTCAAACGCGAACTGATCAATGCGCTGGCCCCGGATCACCGTGCGCCCGACGCCGCGCAGCCCCGGCTTGATGTCACTCAGCGGGATAATCGCCGGGACGCCGCTGGGCGACTGTGCGACAGACGCCGTCAGCGGGACAAGCAATGCCGTCACCAAGACGGCCACCGCGACTATTCTCGCGATCACGTTCGTACCTCCCTGGCATGCGTGGATTACGGCGAGAATAGCACGGCAATGCCTCGCCTCGCCTGTGTCAGCATACCCTGTTCGGGGCATGCCAGACAAATCCCCCAGTGGAAGCGGGGCCGGCACGAAGAAACCCGACGGAATGACCCGCGGGCAGGCGTTAGAGGGGACTCGGGGACGGAGGGTTTACTTTGGTTCGATCCTGGCCACGAGGTCGCCGCGCTCGATGCGCTGGCCGGCGACGATCACGACCTCGCGGACAACGCCCGCGCGTGGCGCCCGGGCGGCCACGCTGACCGAACCGGTCAGCGCCGTGCGCACGTAGACCATCGCCTGGCCGTCGTCGACGACGTCACCGACGCCGACCAGCGGCTGGGCTTCCACCACGCCGGTGAGCGCGCTCTTCACCTCGAGCAGAGCCGGCGCGCCCGCGGCTCCCACTGCCGCGGCGGCAACCAGCGTGATGGCAATCAGCAGCGCTCGGTTCGTCCACATCGCTTCCTTATTATACCGCCGCCGATCCGTCAAACTCGTCGGGGGGCTGCGGGCTCCTCTTAAAGTACCAACGCAGCGCCTGGACGATTCGTTCGGAGGCCCGGCCGTCGCCGTAGGGGCTTCGGGCGCGGGCCATGGCCCCGTAGGCGGAGGGATCGGTGAGCAGCCGACGGGTTTCCTCGACGATGCGGGCGCGGTCCGTCCCCACGATCCGGACAGTCCCCGCGGCGACGCCTTCCGGTCGTTCCGTGAGCTGCCGCAGGACCAATACCGGCGTGCCCAGGGCCGGCGCCTCCTCCTGCAGGCCGCCGGAATCGGTGAGGATAAGGTCGGCCCGAGCCATCAAGCCGACCCACGGGGCGTAGTCGGGCGGCTCGATGAGGTGCGTCCGGGGGTGCGCGCGCAGCACCTCGTCCACGGCGCGGCGGACCTCGGGATTCGGATGCACCGAGAAGACGATCTCCACGTCGGCGAACTCCTCGAGGATGTCCAGCAGGGCCAGATAGATCTCGCGCAGCGGCGCGCCCCAATTCTCCCGCCGGTGCGTCGTGACGACCACGAGCCGGCGCCCGTCCAGCGCCGGGACTCCGGGGACCGGCCTCTCGGCGCCGGCGCCGCGGATCGCGAGCAGCGCGTCGATCACGGTGTTGCCGGTCACAATGATGCGCTCGGGATCAATCCCTTCGCGCAGGAGGTTTGCCTTGGACGTGGCGGTGGGCGCGAAATGGAGGTCGGCGAGTGCGCTGGTCATCCGGCGGTTGAGCTCTTCGGGGAACGGCTGGTACTTGTCGTAGGTGCGAAGCCCCGCCTCGACGTGCCCGATCGGGATCTGCCGGTAATAGGCGGCCAGCGCGCCCACGAAGGTCGTGTGCGCGTCGCCCTGCACGAGGACCATCGCCGGGCGGAATTCCCCGAGCACGCCGGACAGGCCGGCCAGCGCGCGGGTGACGATGTCGACGAGCGACTGCTCCGGCAGCATGATGTCCAGGTCGCGGTCGGGCGTGATCTGAAACAGCCGCAGGACCTGGTCGAGCATCTCGCGGTGCTGAGCAGTGACCACGACCTGCGGAGTGAAGTCTTCGCTGTCCCGCAGCGCGCGGACCACCGGCGCCATCTTCACGGCTTCCGGCCGGGTGCCGAAGACCGTCATGATCGGGATGCGCTCAGCGGGGCCGATCACGGTCGCCCTGTACGGGTGGACCTAGGGGACGTCCGGGACGTCGCGGGCGGGGGCGCGCAGGCGCAGCAGACCGAGCCGGCGGGCGAAGAACAGCAGCGCAGCCACGATCGCCCCCAGCATCGCCAGCGAGATCACCCGGTTGACACCGGCCACGGCGAGGCCGCCGAGACCAAGGACGGCGCTGATGAGGTAGAGGATGAACACGGTCTGCCGCTGGCTGAGCCCCCGATCCAGAAGCAGGTGGTGAAGGTGGCCCCGGTCGGGCAGGAAGATCGAGACGCCGTTGCGCCGCCGGCGGACGATCGCGTAGCCGGTGTCGAGGATCGGCAGTGCCAGGGCGAGGATGGGGACGGCGAGGCTGAGGGCCGTCGCCGTTTTCGCCAGACCTTGCACGGCGGCGACCCCGAGCAAGTATCCAAGCAGCATCGAGCCGGAATCGCCCATGAAGATCCGAGCGGGATTGAAATTGTAGCGCAGGAACCCCAGCGCGCTCCCCAGGACCGCGGCCGCGAGCACCATCAAGGCCGGATTCGCGCGGGCGGCGCCGGCCGCGAGCAGCGTCGCGCCGGTGATCCCCGCCACCCCGGCGGCAAGGCCGTCGACGCCGTCGATCGAATTCATGGCGATGGCCATCGATCCCAGCCATACCGCCGTAAAGACCGCGCCCGTGATGCCCAGAGGGACGAGCGATCCCGACAGCGGGTTCGCGATGAACGGTGTGGTCAGGCCGAAGAACACCGGTATCGACGCCGCGGCGTAGATCAGCGGAAACTTCACCCGGCCCGGAAGCGCACGGAGGTCGTCGACCACCCCCAACGCCGTGAGCGCGACGGCTCCCACGAGCACGCCGAGCAGCGGGCGGGCCACCGCGGCATACGGCACCGCCAGGACGAAATACCGGGGCTCGCGGACCAAGGCAATCGGCTGGTCGACCGGCCAGACCAGCAGCAGGGCGGCCATCACGCCTACGAAGATGGCGAGTCCGCCCAGCCGGGGGATCGGCCGGCCGTGGATGTGCCGGCCCCCCGGGAGCGCCACGGCTCCGACGCGCCGAGCCACCCACTGCATCTCGTGCGTCAGCGCATAGGTCACCAGCAGGGCGACGGCGCCGGCGACCAGGTACGGCGGGATACTCATGAGCCTATCTTACCCCCGGAAATGCGGAAATGCGGAATCGCGGAATCGCGGAATCGCGCGGCGTCATGCGGGATCGGTTGCCGTCCGCGTTTCCCCGTTTCCCCGTTTCCCTGTTCCCGCGTTTCCGGTCCGCTAGCGTTCGAAGAGTTCGCTGACCGACCGGTCGAGGTGGATCCGCTCGATGGCGTCGGCGAGCAGCGGCGCCACCGAGAGGACGGTGATCTTCGGCGAGAGTTTCTCGGGAGGGATCGGAATCGTGTTGGTGACCACCAGCTGCGCGATCGGGCTGCTCTCCAGGCGCTGGATCGCCGGACCGGAGAGCAGCGCGTGCGGGGCGCAGGCATACACGGCGGCGACGCCCCGTTTGACGAGGGCCTCCGCGCCCATCGTCAGCGTGCCGGCGGTGTCCACGATGTCGTCGACGAGAATGGCGGTCTTCTTGTACACCTTGCCGATCACGTGGACGATCTCTTTCACCTGGTTGGGTTTGTCCCGACGCTTGTCGATGATCGCGATGGGGGCGCCGAGCTGCTTGGCGAACTCGCGCGCCCGCGGCACCCCGCCGACGTCGGGAGACACGATGACGACGTTGCCCAGGCCCATGCGCGCGACATGATCCGCCAGGATCATGCGGGACGGCAGGTGGTCAAGCGGGATGTCAAAGAACCCCCAGATCTGGCCGGCGTGGAGATCCACGGTCAGGATGCGGTGACAGCCGGCCGCCGTCAGCAGATTGGCGACCAGCTTGGCGGTAATCGGCTCGCGCGGCTTGGTCTTCCGGTCCTGGCGGCCGTACCCGAAGTACGGGAGCACGGCGGTGATGCGCGCCGCGGACGCCCGGCGCAGGGCGTCGACGATGACGAGCAGTTCCATCAGGCGCTCGTTGACCGGCGGGGACGTGGGCTGGACGACGAAGACGTCCTCGCCCCGGACGCTCTCCTCGATGCGCACGCCGACCTCACCGTCGGCGAACCGGAAGAGGCTCATGTCCGCCAGCGGCACCGCCAGCTGCAGCGCGATCTCTTCGGCGAGGGCCGGGTTTCCCGGACCGGCGAAGAGTTTCAACGGCGCCCCCGATGCGGGAGCCCGCCGCTGGCGTTCCTCGGTGGGGCTAACGGTCTGCTGTGACATGCCTGATGACTCTCGCTGGGACGCCCACCACCACGGCACCGTCCGGTACGTCCTTGTTCACCACCGACCCGGCGCCGGTCATCGCCCCGCGGCCGACCCGGACAGGCGCGATGAGCATCGTATCGCTGCCGATGAAGGCCCCGTCTTCGATGACGGTGGGATGCTTGTGCGTGCCGTCGTAATTCACCGTCACGGTCCCGGCCCCGATGTTCACGCGCGTGCCGACCGTCGCGTCGCCGAGGTAGCTCATGTGGTGTACCCGGGTGTAATCGCCGATGACGGAGTTCTTCATCTCGGCGTAGTTCCCGATCGCCACGTGCGCGCCGACCCGCGTGCCCGGGCGGAGGTGGCTGTACGGCCCGATCCGGGTCCCCTCCCCGATGCTGCTGCCGCTGACGGTGGACGCGACGACGGCGACGTCGTCGGCGACCGTGGCGTCGTTGAGCCGCGAGTGGGGACCCAGCGTGCAGCGCCGGCCCACCGAACTGACACCCTCGATGAAGGACTGGGGATGGATCACGGTGTCGCGTCCGATCGGAATGCCGGCATGCACGTACGTGGACGCCGGATCGATGATCGTCACGCCGTCGTCCATCAGGCGCTCAAGGATGCGGCGGCGCATCACCTGCTCCGCCGCGGCAAGGTCGCGGCGCGAGTTGATCCCGATCGCCTCCTCCGCGGGAGCCTTCACGGCCACGACCGTCTCGCCGCGCGCGAGGAGCCAGCCGATCGTATCGGTGAGGTAATACTCGTGCTGGGCATTGTCCGGGGTCAGAGCGGCCAGCGCGGCCCGGAGCGCGTCGGGAGCGAATGCGTAGGTACCGGCGTTGATCTCCTTCACGCGCGCATCGTCACCGGCGGCATCGGCGTCTTCGACGATGCGGGCGACATGACCCGACTCGTCTCGCAGGACCCGCCCGTATCCCGCCGGATCGTCGGCGTCCGTCGTGAGCATGGCCACCGCGGCGCCGGCCTCCCGGCGGCGGTCCAGCAGCGCGTGCAGGGTGTCGGGACGCAGCAGCGGCGTGTCCCCGTAGACGACGAGTACCGGGCCGGACGCCTCCGCCAGCAGCGGCAGCGCCTGGACGGCGGCGTGCCCGGTGCCCAACTGCTCCCGCTGCTCGACGCACCGGCCGCGGCTGCCGACCACCGCGCGCACCCCGTCGGCTCCCTGCCCGATCACCACGACGGGATCATCGACGCCGGCGTCGGAGAGCAGGGTGAGCACGTGAGCGATGAGCGGGCGGCCGCACAGCGGGTGCAGGACTTTCGGCAGGTCTGAGTTCATGCGCTTGCCCTTCCCGGCGGCGAGCACTACGGCATGAACTCGTTCCACTGGGGCCCCCTTAGACCAACTACGGGAACAAAGGGAACAAGGGGAACACAGGGATCATGGTTCCTGACGATGAGTTTCCTTGTTCCTCATCCCTGTGCTGTCGGTGTTCGTTGGTCGGAAAATCTTTCCTGCGCGCCTGACAGAGGGCGCTGTGTTCCCCGTGATCCCTGTGATCCCTGTGATCCCTGTGATCCCGGGTTAGGCTTCGCGGGTCCGGAAGGTCGCCAGCGCGATCGCAAACGCCCCCGCCGCCACCAGCGCGATGACGGCGAGGTTGAACCCGAACGCGTGCGCGACCAGGAACTGGGCCACGGCCGTCCCGGAGTAGACGACGCCGCGCAGCGCGTCCACGCCATAGGTGAGCGGATCGACCCGCATCAGCGTGGCCATCCAGCCCGGGACGCCGCGGAGCGGGAAGAAGGCGCCGGACAGCAGCCACATCGGCACGATGAGGAAGTTCATCACGACCTGGAACCCTTCCATGCTGGTCATGCGGGACGCGACGGCCAGCCCGAGGCTCGTCAGCGCGAACGCCATGAGGAACATCACGACCCACAACTGCACGACCTGCGTCCAGCCCAGGGTTACGCCCACGAGCGGAGCCAGCAGCAGCAGGAACGTGCCCTGGAGGGACGCGACGGTCGCGCCACCGAGGACCTTGCCGAAGACGATGCTGGCGCGGGAGATTGGCGCGACGAGGATCTCCTTGAGGAAGCCGAACTCCCGGTCCCAGATCACCGAGATCGCGGAGAACAAGGAGGTGAACAGCACGGTCATGCCGAGAATGCCCGGAAACATGAACGCCTTGTAGCTGAAGCCCTGGGGGATCGCCGCGGCGCGGAACGTCGCGCCGAATCCGGTACCCATCACGATGAGGTAGATCAGCGGCTGCGCCATCGCTCCGACGATCCGGACCCGTTCCCGTGCGAACCGCGTGAGGTCGCGCAGCCAGACCGCGTACACCGCGACGACTTCGTGGCGCCACGTTCCGGCGCGTAAGACCATGGGCCCTCGTTCCGTGACCTGCGCCATCGTCCGACCTCTCCCGGCGGCCTACCGCCGCCACACGCGGGTCATCGTCCGGAGGCGGTCGACGTTGGACGCCGATTCCGCGCGGATCGCGTGCCCGGTCAGCTTGAGAAACACGTCGTCGAGCGTCGGCGGCTGGACGGTCACCGACTCGATCAGTCCCGGAAACGCCGCAACGACCTGCGGGACGAATTCCGCGCCGCCCTCTCGTTCCACGACCACCTGGCCGTCGGTCAGACGCGCCGGCGCGCCGAACCGTTCCAGGAGCGCCGACGCCAGCGCATCGGGCTGGGGTGACCTCAGCGTGATGACATCGCCGCCGACACTGCGCTTCAGCACACCGGGGGTGTCGAGCGCGACCAGCTCCCCGTGGTCGATGATGCCGATGCGGTCGCAGTGCTCGGCCTCTTCCATGTAATGGGTCGTCATGAAGATGGTGACGCCCTCGCGGGTACGGAGGTCCCGGACATACTCCCAGATCCGGTTGCGCGTCTGCGGGTCAAGTCCGATCGTCGGCTCGTCGAGGAACAGCACGCGCGGATAGTGCAGGAGGCCGCGGGCAATTTCCAGCCGGCGCTTCATCCCTCCGGAAAACGTCCGCACCTGCGACGTCCTGCGGTCGGCCAGCTCGACGATCTGCAGGGCTTCATCGATGCGGACGGCGGCGACCGTCCGCGGCACGCCGTAGAGCATGGCGTGGAACCAGAGGTTCTGTTCCGCGCTCAAGCGGTCGTCGAGGCTGGGGTCCTGAAAAACGATGCCGATGGATTTGCGGACGTCGGTGGGCTGGCTGACCACGTCGAACCCATTGAGCGTGATGCGGCCCGCCGTCGGCAGGAGCAGGGTCGCGAGCACCTTGATGGTCGTCGTCTTCCCCGCCCCGTTGGGGCCGAGGAAGCCGAAGATTTCGCCCTCCCCGACGTCGAACGTCACGCCCTTCACCGCTTCGATGGACCCGTAGCGTTTCCACAGGTCGTGCACGGCGATGATATCGGGGCGCGCGGTCATGACTTCCGGTCCAACGCGGCTCCGGTCAACCCCTATTCCGTGAAGACTGCGGTCGGATTCCTGGGGCGAACACAATCTCCTGCCGGGGACTCAGAATGCGACCGGCATCGACCGGTGGCCGCGGATCACGAACCCGCCGGTGTATTCGACCGGCTCGCGGGCGATCCGGATGTCGGGCAGGCGGGCGAGCAGCGCCGCCAGGGCGGTCTGCAGCTCGACCCGAGCGAGCGGGGCGCCGATACAGTAGTGGATCCCAAGTCCGAACGTGAGATGCGGGTTGTCCGGCCGGGTCAGATCGAGCCGGTCGGGGCCGGCAAACCTCCGCCCGTCGCGGTTCCCCGACGCGTACAGCAGCGCCACCTCCATGCCCGCGCGCAGCGTGACGCCGTGGAATTCGAAATCGGACAGCACCCACCGTTCGAACATCGGCAGCGGCGAGTCGTACCGCAGCAGCTCCTCGACCGCCGGCCCGAAGAACTTCCCGTCTCCGCGCGCGGCGGCCGCGGCCGCAAGCGAGAGCTGGTCGGGATGGTGGTGCAGCGACAGCATCGCCAGGGTCAGCCCGTTTACGCTGGCTTCGTGACCGGCGTTGAGCAGTAGGATGCAGTTCGCGATCAGCTCGTCCTCCGTGAGCACGTCCTCGTGGCCTTCCACCCGGACGAGGGCGGAGATGAGATCGTTCTGCGGGTCCCGGCGCCGCGCGGCGGCGAGCGTTCTGACGTAGTCGGAGAACTCGACGACCGCCTGGTTGGCGGCGGTCGCCTGGTCAACGGTGTAGCCCAGTTCGTAGAGCTTCACGATCGCGGCCGACCAGGGCCGGAGGCGGTGGCGGTCGGTCTCGGGAACGCCGAGCAGGCTGGCGATGACGGCGACGGGGATCGGCTCGGCGAAGTCCGTCAGCAGGTCCATCTCATGCCGGTCCCGCGCACGGTCGATCAGCTCGTCGACGATGCGCTGGATCGTCGGCCGCAGCCCTTCCACCCGCGAGGACGTGAACGCCTTGAGCATCAAGCCCTTCAGCCGCGTGTGCGTGGGCGGCTCGTTGTCGAGCATGTGGTGGCTCTGGAACGCATCAAAATCGCGGATCAGGGGATTGGGCGGCGGCCAGCCCAGCTCATCCCGGGACAGGACGTGGAGAATCGACCGGCCCAGCGCGCGTTCGCGCAGGAGCGAGGCGATGTCGTCGTACCGGGTGAAGAAGACCTTGTGCCAGACCGGATCGTAGAACACCGGCAGCCGCTCCCGGAGCTCCGCCAGCGCCGGGTACGGATCGCTGACGAACTCCGGGGCGTTGATGTCGAGATGGTATTCGGGGACCGGGTGCATGACGGCCGACGGCTAGCGTTCACCGAACGCGTCCACCGCCGCGTCCACCGTCTGGAAGATGACGGCGACCTGGGCGATGGAAAGGATCCCAAAGAGGCGCCACAACGGTGAAGCGGCGGGCACCACGAGGTGCATCGCCTGCTTCCTCGTGTGCAGCCGCTCAATGGCGTCGAGGATCAGCTGTACCCCGCGGCTGTCGATGTACGTGGTCTGCGACAGGTTGAGGATCACCCCTCGGGCGGTGTTCGGGATGGCCGCAAACAGCTGCGAGCCGATGCGGGGGGAATTCGTCAGATCGATCTCGCCGTGGATTGCCGCGACGACGAGGTCGCCCCGGGACTCCACGTGGACCCTCGCGGCCGACGTCACCGCGTCATCCCGGCCCGCAAGGCGTAGGCCAACACCACCGTGGTTCCCGTTGGGTCGCGGTCGATGTCTACCCGGTCCATCATCGCCCGCATGACCTGCATCCCCCGGCCGCCCGGCATCTGTTCCCGGCGGAGCCGCCACGTCCCGCGGTCGCGCACCGACACCGTCACCACACCATTCTGACAGGCGGCGTGCACCTCGATAAGCGCGTCGACTGGTCCGTAGGCGTGCTCGACGGCGTTCGTGCACGCCTCGCCGGTGGCCACGCACACCGCGAAGGTGTCCGCATCGTCGGCGCCGCAGACGGTGAGCCAGCGCTGGAGGGTGTGTCTGACCGTGGGTACGGAGTTCGGGAGGGCCGGCAGACGCATCGACAGCTGCGACGGATCGAGCGCCGTCACGCGGAGGACCAGAATCGCCACGTCGTCGGCCGAGGGACCACCCTCGAGGACATCGGAGGCGATGCGTCCGGGAAGCCCATCCACGTCGCCATTGAAGGAACCGGCGGCCGCCCGCAGCCGTGCCAGCCCCTGTTCGATGTCCACCCGTGAGCTCTCCACCAGACCGTCGGTGTAGAGAATGAGGGTTGAGCCTGCCGCGATCGTTGCCGAGTGCTCACTGTAGCCCGTCCGCATTCCAGCGCCGGCGGGAAGCCCTGACCCCTCCAGAAAACGGGCCGGTCGGCCTGGCTCGACGAGCACGGCCGGCGGGTGACCCGCGCACGTGTAGCGGACGGTGGAGGCCAGGGGGTCGAGCACCAGGTACAGCACGGTCGCCATCTCGCCGCGCTCGAGCAGGTCGCTGACCCGGTCCATCACGTCGGCGGGCGGGTGGCCCTCCAGCGCGTACGCCCGGAGCGCGTGGCGCAGCTTTGCGGTCGTCGCGGCCGCGGCCACCCCCTTGCCGGCGACGTCCCCGATGACGAGACCGATCGCACCGCCGGGCAGGAGGAGGACGTCGTACCAATCGCCACCAACGGCCTCCGGGCTCGCCGAAACGTAGAGCGCCGCGATCGACACGCCGGGAATCCTCGGAAGCTGGGCGGGAAGGAGACTCCGCTGGAGGGTATCGGAAATGCTCTGCTCAACCTCCAACGCCTGCTCCAGCCGGACGCGGCGGCGGACTTCCGCCGTCATGGCTCCCGACCGCTCCGCCACGACGGCCGCCAGCGGCAGACTGAACAGCACCATCATGGCCATAAAGCTCTGCAGCAGCAGCAACGACGTGTTCTGCGATGGGGCCGTAAACGGCCCGCGTCCGTGCAGGGTGCCCCAGATCGCGATGACCGACAGCAGCGCGATCAGCGTGGCCGTCTCCCGCCGCCCGAGACGGAACGCGGCCCAGACCAGCAGCGGGACGGTCAGGTATTCGAAGGCGAAGGCTCCGGCGAAGACGACGCCGCCGATGATGAGGGTTACCGCGAACAGCAGCAGTCGTTCGAGCACCTGCTCGCGCGACGGCGATGCGGGCCTGCTGCGCGCCCACAGAACCACCAGCGGCGTCACAAGCAGTGCGCCGGATGCGTCGCCCAGCCACCACGTCAGCCAGATCGCGGGGACCTCGCTCCATCGGGCGAATCCCCCGAGGGTCAGGGACGTCACCCCAATCGTCGCACTGACCGTCGTGCTGGCGACCGCTGCCAGCGCGGCGAACAGGAAGATGCCCTGCGCCCGGTCGAACGCCGCCCTCCCACCCGCATAGCGCGTGACAAGGTAGGCGCCAAGCAGCCCTTCCAGCGTGTTGCCGCTGGCGATGCCCACCGACGTCCACACCGTTCCGGCGGTCGTGAGGTTGGCCAGGAAGGCTCCGAGGAAGATGCCGGGCCACACGCGGGGCCCAAGCAGCAGCAGCGCAGCCAGCGCGATGCCCGTGGGAGGCCACACCGCGGTCGCGCTGGCGTGCACGAACGCCAGCTGCAGACCGGCTCTGGCGGCCACGAAGTAGACGGCGGCCAGGGCGAGGACGGTGACAATCCGCCGGTTGCCCTGCAGCCAGGGATGGGTCTGATCCGTCGCCATAGGCCCGTGAGGGCCTAGATTGGCCGGAGCGTCGGGGTTGCCCTCCACCCCCCCCGGGCCGCGGCGATCTAGCCGCGCAGAAATCCGAACAGCATCCCTGCGCCGATCGCGAACACGAACCAGGCCGCGGTGTAGAGCATCGTGGCGCGCCGGCCGATGATGCCCCGGGCCATCAGTACGGTCGGAATGCACGTGCCCACCGAGCCGAGCAGAAAGGTGAACGCGGGACCCGAGGCCAGTCCGAGGCCCAGCGCGGCGTAGGTCAGAGGCACCTCTTCTCCCTCACACACATAGATGGGAATTCCAATGAGGGCTGCGGCGAGAAACGCAAACGGACCCGCGGCGCCGATCGTCCGCGCGATCGCGCCCTCGGGGAACACGACGGTGAGGACTGCGGCGATGCCCACCCCGAGCAGAAACGGACGATGCATGGTCTTCAGTACCGCGGTGAACTCGTGCAGGAAGCGGGGCCGTGGCGGCGCGGCCGTGCAGTCAGGATCTGCGCATCCGCACGCATCGGCGTGACCGGATCCCCCGGCGACGGGAAGCGGCACCCCCCACCCTGCGCGCCCGTGGAACACGTTCAGCAGCATGCCCAGGATCGGAATGAACAGGAACGGCGCGACGACCCGGGCGATCGCGAACTGCCAGCCGAGGATGCCCCAGGTGAGCACGACGGTCGGCGGTGCCAGCAGCGGCGACATCATCAGGAACGCCGTCACCGTGCCCAGCTTGGCCCCCTGCCGGTGCAGTCCCTCAGCCATCGGGCCGGTCGCGCACGAACATCCTGGGAGCACGGCGGCGAGGACGGATGCCAGCCACACGGAACGGGTCCCCGAGGCGAGCAGCCGGCCGGTCCACTGCGATGGAACGTAGACTCTGAGGGCTGCCGCCGTGGCGGCGCCGAGTACAAAGTACGGCAGGACGCGGATCGCCAATCCCGCGAGCTCGTGTGCGATATCAATCAGGATGGGCATGATCACCTAGGCGACCACCCCGCCCGCCGTCCACACGCAGCAGCGGCCGTGCCGGCGCAGCGCGAGGCGTTTGGCAAGCCGCTCGTGATCACCGGCGAACCGGGAATCGGCGGAAACCGTGCGCAGCAGCGCAGCCAACCGCTTGCCCAGCGCGCCCGACGGGGGGATCAACCGGTAGTACACCCAGCGTCCGTCGCGCTCGGGTACCACGAGTCCCGCCGTCCGGAGCGTTTTGAGGTGGCGGGAGACGTGATACTGGGGCTGCGCGAGCGCATCGGTGAGCTCGCAGACACACGCTCCCCGCGTGGTAGCCGCCAGCAGCGCGGCGATCCGCAAGCGCGTCGAATCGCCGAGCACCTGGAAGAGCCGACCCAGAGCGGGCTCAGACTGCACGGACATATGCAGCATCACGCATATATGATAGCACACCGTGGTGCGGCTCGCCCGGATGGAGAGACATCCGGCCCCTCTACGGCAGGAGGGCAGTCTCGTTTTTGCCAATATCTTGAAGAACAACCATCGTTAGGCGGTGTGTCCCCCTCTCCCGGGCCCGGAGGAATGTCGCGCTCGCCCGCCGCGCTGGAGACATTTCTCGGAGGAGCCACCCGTGGCAAGATTCCTGACGATGTTGGTAATCCTGTTGCTGATCCTTTCCGTGCGCGCCGACCCGACCATTGCCGTGCCGGCTACGACCAACATTTCGAACAGCCCGGCACTGTCGACGACCCCTTCCATCGGGATGGGGGGCACGAACCTAATGGTCGTGTGGAAAGAGTGGACCCCGGGTCCGTACGCTGAGGTCTACTTCCGCCGTTCGGTCAACTCTGGCGGGAACTGGCAACCGGCGATCAAACTCTCGAATAATTCTCCGAGCTACGAGGCCAATTCGTACGACTGGACGTTCTCCGGCCGGTACGTCCACGTCGTCTGGTCAAAGGAAGACTGCTGCAGCGGCACGATCGTCTACCGCCGGTCGAAGGACGGCGGTGCGAGTTTCGGCTCGCTGGTTCCCGTGTGGACCGGTAGTCGCTTCACGCAGCCTATGGTCGCCGCCAGCGGGGGCAGCAACGTCTACATCGTCTGGAGCGACTACGCCAGTCTGTACTTCCTGCGGTCGACCAACAGCGGCGCGAGCTTTGCCCCGGTGAAAATCCTTGCCGGGGGAGGTCCGACGCATCACGGGGTCCTTGCCTTCGGTCCCCACGTGTACGTGTGGTGGGACGATTTCTACGGCGGAGAGGTCTACCTGCGCCACTCCGCAGACGGCGGGGCGACGTTCGGCCCCACGGTCAATGTCTCGGCGAGCGCCGCGGTGAGCGACCTCCCCCACGTGGCGGTCGGAGGCCCCCACGTCTATGTCGTCTATCGCGAACAAGTCGGTGCCAACTACTCGGAAACGGACATTTTCCTCAAGGCGTCGGCGGACGGCGGCGCGACGTTCGGCCCGGCAGCAAATCTGTCCAACAGCGCAGCGACATGGTCCTACTTCCCGAAGATCTTGGCCTCCGGCACGATCCTGTGGGTGTTGTGGACCGAGCAGGATGCGAGCGATCCAGACATCATGATCAGGCGGTCGGGAAACGGTGGGACGACGTGGGGCAGCACGCGGAACCTGTCCGCCGACGCCGGCTGGTCCACCAGCGCGGTCCTCGCCGTCGGCGGAACGAATGTGCACGTGGGCTGGACCAGCGACAATGCTACGCCCGACATTCTCTATCGCCGTTCAGTGGACACAGGACTCTCATACAACGCGGCATTGAACCTTTCGTCGAACAGCGGGAGCTCCGGCGGTCTGCAGTTGCTCTCGGTCGGCCATGACGTCTACGCGGTGTGGTCGGACGACAGCTCCGGAAACTTTGAAATCCTGCTGGCGACAACAGCCGCTGGCGGCTTCATGGCCGCCCCGATGACGGGCGAGAGCGCCTCGGGCTGGGCGGACGGGGCCCCGAATCCTTCCGTCCCGGCATGGGGGTGTCCCCCCAAAGGGGCGAAGGCCTCGCCCCCGGCTCCTTCCGCACAACCGGCTGCTCAGGCCCGCGGCTTGAATTGCGGGGGGAAGTGACCATTGCCAGACGGACGATCCACCCTGCTGAGCAGTACGAGTACCTGATCGAAGCCCGGGAACGCGTGTTCCAGCACGTCCGGGCGCTCACTCAGGAACAGTACACACGGAAGTTCCCCTTCGGCCGCGGGTCGGTCCGCGCCACGCTGGTCCATGTCGCGGACACGGAGTGGTGGTACACCTCAATCCTCCAGGGCGTGCCTGCACCCGAGGAGCGGTCGCCCTTCCGGCCGTACTCGCGAACGGGCTTCGGAGCGCTGGAGGCAGCGTGGGGAGACCTCGCCGGGCGGACCCTCCAGACGCTGCGCGGGGAGAGAGATTGGGGTCGGCCGGTTGAGGATAGGTGGACGACCAAACGCTGGACGCGCGGAGTCAAGACCATCGCGGGAGGCGTGGCAACCCAACTGCTGTTTCATGAAGTCCACCACCGGGCGCAGGTGATGGTCATGCTGCGCCACCTCGGCGCCCCCCTGCAGGGCCTCGACTACTCGCTGCTCAAGTGGGAGTGGATCAAAGAGAAGCGGTGGTCCGGTTCTATGCCTCGTCGAACGCCCGCTGCAGATCCGCGATCACAATCTTCTTCATCTTGAGCATGGCGTTGGTGGCGGCGAGTGCTTTCTTCCTGTTCGGATCGCCCAGCAGCACTCCCAATTGCTTCGGAACGATCTGCCACGAGAGGCCGTACTTGTCCTTCAACCAGCCGCACTGCTCGGACGCAGGTACGGCCGACAGGTTCTTCCAGAAGTAATCGACCTCTTCCTGATCCTGGCACTCGACGTGAAAGGAGATGGCTTCATTGAATGTGAAGATCGGGCCGCCATCCAACGCCATGAACTGTTGGCCGTTGAGCTCGAAGATCGCGGTGATGACTTTCCCCATCATCTCAGTCGCTCCGGGAACGTCCATGCCCTTCTCATATCGGGCGAGATGGATAATCCCGGAATTCCCGGTCTTGTGGGGCGCGCCATTGAACACCGCGACGTAGAAGTTCACGGCTTCCTCGGTTTCCTTATCGAACCACAGGGACGGCACTATTTTCTGCATGCTGGTTCCTCCTTAGGTGTCCATGCTGGCGGGCCAGCCTCAGGCCCGTGGTCCTGGTGGCTCGACGAGCTCGGCGAGCCGGTCCCAACTCTCGACCGCGCCAGATTCCATTCCGGATCCCACCATGCCGTCGAGGTCCTCGACGTTGGCGAAGGTGGAAACTGCCGTTACCTTGGTCTTGCCGCCGCCGAGGTCCTCGAGGATCAGCGTGTCCAGCACTTCATGCTCGCCGGGGACACCCTCGAAGACGAACGTCTGGGAGATCAGGCGCGGTGGCTCGAGGGCTTTGAAGATGCCGTGGAAGGCATATTCCTTGCCATCCTTGCCCCGATGGACGAAGCGCCATTCTCCGCCCACCCTGACGTCCATCTTGTCGACCGTGGTCGCGTACTTGCGGGGTCCCCACCACTTTGGAATCGCATCCGGATCGGTGAATGCCCGAAATACCGCCTCCCGGGGCGCCTTGAAGATTCGCTCCATGATGACCTTCAGGGCGTCCCGCTTGACGGTGAACGTGGTCCGCAGCGATGCGGCAAGCTTGTCGAACGACTGGTTCCAGCCGGCCATGGCGCCCTCGCTCTGCTCGCCGGCGGGCAGCCCTTCGTGCGTCAGGGTTAGCTTGGTCTTTCCATCGTCGTCCTCAAAGGTGACGGTGACCCGAAACTCCAGCGGCAGGTCACCGGGCATCCCATAGTAGCTCGCCGAGACCACGTTGCCCTGCGCATCCGCGAACGAGTCCGTGGCGACGATGCGCTGCAGCGGCACGATCTCTTCGTAGACCCCTGTGCTCCAGAGGTCTTTATCAAACGGCGACCCGGCAGGACCGTGCATGGCGTAGAGATACTTGCCGCCAACCCGGAAGTCGTTCTTGATCGACGGAGCCGTGAAGTCCTTGGGACCCCACCAGCGGGCGATCCGCTCGGGCTCGGTCCAGGCCTTCCAGACGAGCTCGCGCGGGGCGTCGAAGACGCGGGTAATGACGATGGCCGGCCTGGCCGCCGGCTTGGCGGGCTTGCTTGGGGTGCTCATGCCTTCACCTCTTCCTGCGGCCATGCCGCTTGCCTTTGGGGGGCGTTGGCTTCTTGTCTTCTGCCTGCATTTCGCGCAGATATTCGTCCAGACGATCGAACCGCTGTTCCCAGAACCGGCGGTATCGCGCGGTCCAGTCGGCGACGTCCTTGAGCGGATCCGCCCGCAGCCGGCAGGGGCGCCACTGCGCGCGGCGGCTGCGCTCGATGAGCCCAGCCCGCTGCAATACCCGGAGGTGCTTGGAGATGGCGGGAAGAGTCATGTCGAAGGGCTTAGCCAGTTCCGTAACCGAAGTCTCGCCCCCCGCGAGGCGCGCCAGGATCGCGCGCCGGGTCGGATCGGCGAGGGCGGCAAAGGTTTTGCTGAGGTGGTCGGTAGCCATCCGGTACTTTCCGTGTTAGTTAATTAACTAACTGGTATAGTAGTGGCCACCGGAGAATCTGTCAAGAGGGAACTGCGGTGTTCCGAAATCAAGAAGGGGCCCTTCGACTCACTCCGTTCGC
>DASYRL010000096.1:0-38762 GCA_036004445.1 bacterium | reverse complement strand
CGTATTGGAGTTTTGCCTTAGCCACGTGGCGCCTCGCCTCTGGGAAGATCGGGAACGGCGAACTGGGAACAGGGAACGGCCAACGCCAAGAAAGAGGCCCGGTTTTCCCGGGCCCTCGACGCTCTCTGATCGTTTATGCTGTTCCCCGCTCCCCGTTCCCCGTTCCCGCCGTTAGTCTCCCTTCAGTGCTGGCTCCCGCGGCTTCTCGAACACGATCGTGTCGTTCCGCGCGTCCACGACCACGGTGTCGCCGGCCTTGAAGTTCCCCCGCAGCAGTTCGTCGGAGAGGTTGTCCTCGACCAGGCGCTGGATCGCGCGGCGGAGCGGGCGGGCGCCAAACGTTGGATCGTATCCTTCTTTGGCCAGCAGGTCGGTTGCGGCCTCGGTCAGCTCGAGCGTCATGCTCTGCCCGCGCAGCTCGCGCTGGACGCGGGCGATGAGCACGGAGACGATCGCCCGGATCTGGTCGCTGGTCAGCGGCCGGAAGATGATCACCTCATCGATGCGGTTGAGGAATTCCGGCCGGAACGTCCGGCGCAGCTCGTCGGTGATGTGTTCCTTCATGCGTTCATAGGCGCTGTCCATCATCGCAGATCCAGACGCGATCGGACGGAACCCGATGCCGATCTCCTTCTCCAGCATCGGCGCGCCGACGTTGCTGGTCATGATGAGGACGGCGTTCTTGAAGTCCACGGCGCGGCCCTGGGCGTCGGTCAGCCGGCCGTCATCGAGGATCTGCAGCAGCACGTTGAAGATCTCCGGATGCGCCTTTTCGATCTCGTCGAAGAGGATGACCGAATACGGCCGCCGGCGGACCTGCTCGGTGAGCTGACCGCCTTCCTCGTAGCCCACGTAGCCGGGCGGTGAGCCGACGAGCCGGCTCACCGTGTGGCGCTCACTGTACTCCGACATGTCGATGCGGATGAGGGCGTTGTCGTCGCCGAACAGGAATTCGGCCAGGGCGCGCGCCAGTTCGGTCTTTCCCACGCCCGTCGGCCCGAGGAAGATGAACGATCCGACCGGCCGCCGCGGGTCCTTCAGGCCGGCACGGGCCCGCCGCACCGCCTTGCTGACGGCGTGCACCGCTTCCTCCTGCCCGACGATCCGCTCGTGGATGGACTCTTCCATGCGCAGCAGCTTCTGCGTCTCTTCCTCGACCAGCCGGGTCACGGGGATCCCCGTCCACGACGAGACGATGTCGGCGATGTCCTCCGCCGAAACCGTACTCACGTCGCGGCCCTTGTCCTTCTTCCAGGACGACTCCAGCTCTTCGAGCTTCTGGCGCAGGACCCGCTCACGGTCGCGCAGCTGCGCGGCCTTCTCGAAGTCCTGGTTCTTGATGGTCTCTTCTTTCTCGCGCTTCACCCGCTCCACACGCTCGACGGCCTGGCGGACTTCCTGCGGCAGGAACGAGGCCTGCAGGCGGATCTTGCTCGACGCCTCGTCCATCAGGTCGATGGCCTTGTCGGGCAGGAACCGGTCGGCGATGTACTTGTCGGCCAGCGTCGCCGCCGCGACCAGCGCGTCGTCGCTGATGGTAACCCCGTGGTGGGCCTCGTAGCGCTCGCGCAGGCCTTTGAGGATTTCGATGGCCTGGTCGACCGTCGGTTCGCTCACCAGGATGGGTTGGAACCGGCGCTCCAGCGCCGCGTCGCGCTCCACGTACTTGCGGTACTCCTCGAGCGTGGTGGCGCCGATGCACTGCAGCTCGCCGCGCGCCAGCGCCGGCTTGAGGATGTTGCTGGCGTCGATGGCGCCTTCCGCGGCGCCCGCGCCGACCAGGGTGTGCAATTCGTCGACGAACAGCACCACTTCGCCCTGCGCCTTGCGGATCTCGTCCATCACCTTCTTCATCCGCTCCTCGAACTCGCCACGGTACTTCGTGCCGGCGACGAGGGCGGCCAGGTCGAGCTGCACGACCCGCTTGTTCCGGAGCACTTCGGGGACGTCGCCGCGCACGATGCGCTGCGCCAGTCCCTCCGTGATGGCCGTCTTGCCGACGCCGGGCTCGCCGATCAGCGCGGGGTTGTTCTTGGTGCGGCGGGAGAGGACCTGGATGAGCCGTTCGATCTCGCGCTCGCGCCCAATCACCGGATCGAGTTTGTTTTCCCTCGCCAGTTTGGTGAGGTCTCTTCCGAATTCGTCCAGCGTCGGGGTCTTGCTGGCCTGCCGCGTGTAGGAAGTGGTTCCTTCCTCGCCGAGGAGGTAGACGACCTGCGCGCGCACGCGCTCCAGGTCGGCCCCCATGGCTTCCAGGACTCGCGCCGCCACGCCCTCCCCTTCCCGGATCAACCCCAGCAGGAGGTGTTCCGTCCCGATGTAGTTGTGTCCGAGCCGGCGCGCTTCGTCCAGCGCCAGCTCCAGCACTTTCTTCGCGCGCGGCGTGAACGCGACTTCCTCGTACGGCGTGCGTTCCCCGCGGCCGATCGCGGCTTCGATCTCGGAACGGACGCGCTCGGGGGAGATGTTGAGGCTTTCCAGCACTTTGCTGGCGACGCCCTCGCCCTCCCGGATGATGCCCAGCAGGATGTGCTCGGTGCCGACGGCGCTGTGGTTGAGGCGCTTGGCTTCCTCTTGCGCGAGGATAATGACGCGTCTGGCCCGCTCTGTGAACCGCTCAAACATCCTCTGTCCGTCCTCCTCTTCCGCCGGGTCCGTCTGGTGGTCCGTGTCAGGTGCGACTGGCAGCGCGACTCTCGCGTTTAGATTCGCGAGCGGCAGAGGGCTCGGTTTGGCCTACGACTTCTGCTCCGGCGGAGTTCCCTCCTGCCATGCGCTCCACACACTGCAAACGCCCGTCCGGGCGAAACTATTTCTACTACGAGTTTTCCCTTGTTGGCGAAAAACAAGACCGAGCAGACCACCCGGTCTGCCCGGCTGTGGGCCCGCGCCTGCCCCGGGGGCAGGCGCTTAATGCTCAACTTGCAGAACGTTGAATCGCAGCTTCCCGGCCGGGGCCGTGACTTCCACGGTTTGTCCCTGGCGCTTGCCCAGCAGCGCATGGCCGACCGGTGACTCGTTGCTGATCTTGTCGTGGTCCGGGTCGGCCTCGGGCGACCCGACGATCATGTAGGTGATCTCCTCACCGCTGGAGAGGTCCTTCAGACGCACGGTCGAGCCAACCGTGATCTCGCCGTCGGGCGCGTTGTGGTTGTCGATGACCCGGGCGTTCCGGAGCATCTGCTCCAGCTGGAGGATCCGTCCCTCCACGAAAGCCTGCTCATTCTTGGCATCCTCGTACTCGGCGTTCTCGGACAGATCGCCGAACTCTTTGGACTGCTTGATGCGCTCAGCGATTTCCTTGCGCTTGACGGTCTTCAGCGTCTCGAGCTCTCGCTCGAGCAGGCGCAGACCCTCGGGGGTCAGGATGGTTTCCTTCTCTTCCGTTGCCATATCAGCTCTCCCAGACAAAAACTGAGGGCTCGCGCCCTCAGCGTCGGTCAATCCGTAGCCCGAGTATAGAGTCAAGCCATCGGTCCGTCAATAACGGAGTTACGCCCTGATCGGGTTCAGTTCTTCGATCCGGGGCTCGAAGCCGGCGCGGCGAAGGGTGTCAAGATATTCCTGCGGTGAGATCTCCTCCGGCGGTTTCCCGGTGAGCGCCACCACGATCCCCTGCAGGACGTTGGTCGCGAACGAACGCCCACCCATGTCGGGACCGTCGGTGATCAGCATCCACACACCGCGTTTGCGGAGCTCGTCGACGTCGGCCACGGTGATCGTCTGGGTAAAGATGATCTTGCCCCGCAGATCGTTGGGCATGAAGCGGCGCATGAGATGGAAGTCTCCGGCGATGACGTCCGCCCACGCGTAGTAGGAGCCGTGCTTGGGAGTAATCTCGTCCTGCTTCTCGCCGGTGGGGTACAAGAACCGGATCGGGATCTGCGTGAGCACCGGCAGCAGAATCGCGGCCAATATCTTCACCGACGCCAGCGTCCGCAGCGGAATCGGCAGACCGAGCGCAAAGATGAAGTCGCCGAAGATCACGTCGGCCCCCGCCTCGGTGAACGCCTCGGCCTGTCCATAGCGGTCGACCGAGGAGACCAGCAGGACCTTACGGCCGCGGAACGAGATACCTTTTGCGTTGGGCAGGTAATCGGTGATCAGCCAGCGCTCCCACGACGCCTTCACGCCGCCCCCGTCGACGATCGGGGTCTGCCTGACGTCACTGATCATGCGCGCGGTCTCGCGGATCAGGTAGCGGCGCGTCCCCGCGCGCAGGTACAGATCGGTGCCGCCGACGCCCAAGGCATCCACCTTTCCATCGAGCTCGCGCAGCAGCTGCGTGGCGCGCACGATGCTGCCGTCCGTGCCGATCCGCTCAATCGTAATCGGCTGACCCAGGATGACCGTCTCATACCGGTGGTCGCGTTTGCTCGACCCGAGGCTGACCGAGACGACCCGCTTCACGGGGTCTCCTTGGCTACCGCCAGGTTTCGCTGGTGGATGATCCGGAGCCCCTCGAGGGTCAGCAGTGGATCGTGATGATCGATCCCGCGGCATTCCCCCGCGATCAATTCGGCCCAGCCGCCCGTCGCCACGGTCACGGCGCGCCCGCCGAGCTCCCGGCGCATCCGGTCGATGATCTCCTCGACCTGGCCGACGACGCCGTAAAGGATTCCGGACTGCAGCGCGGCGACCGTCGACCGCGCGATCACCGACGGCGGCCGCACCAGTTCCACCCGGCGCAGTTGGGCTAATTCGGCCAGCGCATCCATGGAGATGCCGACCCCGGGGGCGATCGCGCCGCCGAGAAAGTCGCCGTCCGAGGACACGACGGTGAACGTCGTGGCCGTGCCGAAGTCCACCACGATGGCCGGGCCTCCGTACTTCTCGAACACGGCGATGGCGTTGCAGATCCGGTCCGCCCCGACTTCCTTCGGGTTTTCGTAGTGGATGCGAATGCCCGTCCGCACCCCGGGGCCCACCACGAGCGGCGCGACGCCGAAGTACCGGCGGGAGAGGCGGTCGAACACGTCAGTCAGGGCCGGCACGACGCAGGAGACCGCGATGGATTCGATCCGCGAGAACGCGATCCCGGCGTAATCGAACAGGCCCCGGAGGACCATCGCGTACTCGTCGTCAGTCTTGTCCGGATCGGTGGCGATCCGCCACGAGTTGGCTAAGTCGGCATCCTGGTAGATGCCGATCTTGATCAGCGTGTTGTTGATGTTCAGGGCGAGCAGCATCAGGACCGGGCTTGCCCTGAACCCGAGGGAACCGAGTGGTTCGGGGCGGCGGCCAGCTGCCGGCTGCGTCCGAGGACCGCGAACACCGGCACGGCCACGACCACCGCGAAGATGACCTCGACCGGATAGTTCAGCAGGATCACCGGAACCACGCCGGTCCGGAAATCCGGCGTCCCCAGAAACCACAAGATCCCCAGCACGCCGGCCGTGTTGGTGGTCGTACCGAGGAATCCCGCCAGGATCGACGCGGCGGAGCCGCGCAGCAGCTTGTAGGCGTAGTAGGCGACCACGCCGATCAGCGCCCGGGGGAGAAAGGCGGCGGCGAGGGCCACAAGGAGGTTCCCGCCGGCGAACTGCATGAAGACCCCGCCAAACTGGAACCATGACGTGAAGGCGAGCACCAATCCGACCAGCAGGCCGGCGACGGGCCCGGCGACCACGCCCGCCACGATGGCAGGAATGTGCAGCGTCGTCGCCGCCTGGGACAGGTTGGGAACAGTGATGTAGCCGACCACGGGCGTATACGCCATCGCAATAGCAAGGCCGCCGCAGATGCCCGCGACGGCGACTTGAAACGTGCTGATGCGCATTGGACCATCCCTCCGTTCCAGTCTCAGAGAGTACCGGACGGCCCTATACTACCATGGGATCAAAGGGATCACACGGATCAGGGGATCAAAGGCACGGCGGCCAGTGGGTTTATGACCCCTCTGATCCCTGATCCCTCTGATCCCGTAGTTAGCGGTCGGCCAGCCCAGGTATCCCATGCAGGCCTCTCGCAGTGAGGACGCCCCGTTTCACCGCCGTCGCCACCGTTTCAACGGCCGCTACTCCAAGGGACAGCATGTCCGCATCGGCGTCGCCGAGGGAGAGGGCGAAGATCGCGTCCCCGTCAAACTGCGTGTGCACCGGCCAGATCGTGCGGGCAAGGCCGTCGTGGGCGTGCCGCGCCAGCGCCGTCGCGTCGCCCTTGGATAGCCGCGCGTTGGTCGCGACGACGCCCAGTGTCGTATGGCCGAACCCCACCGGCTCGTCCATCGCCAGCACGGCGCGGACGGTATCGATGAAGTCTCCCGTTGCGGGGTCGCGCGCACCGGCGAGGATTCGGCCGGTCTGATCATCGCGCACGTCACCGAACGCGTTGACGGCAACGAGCGCGCCGACGACGATTCCGCCGGGCAGCGTGATGCTCCAGGTCCCGATGCCGCCCTTCGTGGCGGCCAGTGGGCCCAGTACTTTTCCAACCGTCGCCCCGGTGCCGGCCCCGACGCTGCCTTCCGCCACCGGGCCTCCCGCCGCAGTTTCGCAGGCCCGGTAGCCCATCTCCGCCGTGGGCCGCACGCGGGCACTGCCCAACGGCAGATCGAAGAGGACCGCGGCGGGGACGATCGGCACACGCCCCATCCCGCTGTCGAATCCAATACCGCGCTCCTCGAGGAAGCGCATCACCCCGTCGGCGGCCGCAAGCCCAAACGCGCTGCCGCCCGCCAGGAGGATGGCGTGCACGCGGTCGATCATCCGCGCGGGATGCAGGACGTCGGTCTCGCGAGTTCCCGGCGCGGCGCCGCGGACGTCCACACCGGCGACCGCGCCCTCGCCGCAGAGGATCACCGTGCAGCCGGTGGCGGCATCGAGGTCCGTCGCGTGACCGACCAGGATTCCCTGGACGTCGGTGATCTGGGGCATCAGATCACTCTCCCGTCTCAACCAACCGGATGCTGACATCACCGGCACGGACAACCTGCACTCCCTCGGCGGTGCGGATGAGGAGCGCGCCCGTGTCGTCGATCCCCTCGGCGACTCCCTCCAACGTCGTGGCCCCGGTGACCCGAATCCGGCGTCCCATCGCCACCGACCGGCGGCGCCACTCGTCGAGCAACCAGGCCTTGTCCGTGCGCAGGCGGGAATAGGCACCCTCGAGCTTCGTCAGCAGCATCGCCGCCAGAGCGCTCAACTCGACGGGATGCCCGGTCAGCGCCTGGATGGAGGTGGCCGTGTTCTCGAGTGCCCCAAGGGTCGCGGGCGTGAGGTTGGCGTTGAGGCCGACGCCCCCCACGACAAACGCCGGGGTGGCTTCCACCAGCACGCCCCCCAGTTTGCGCGAGCCGATCATCACGTCATTGGGCCACTTCACGCCCGTGCGCAGCCCCGTCAGCGCGTCGATCGCCCCGCACGACGCCACCGCCAGCAGAAACCCCAGTAGCGGCCATTCGTCGAGCGGCTGGGCCGGACGCAGGATCACCGACAGGTAGAGGCCGCCTCGCGGCGAGACCCATTGCCGCCCGAGACGGCCGCGTCCGGTCAGCTGCTCCCTGGCGATCACGACCGCGCCCTCGGGCGCGCCCGCGTCGGCGAGGACCCTGGCCAGATCGTTGGTCGAAGTCACCGTGTCGTGCACCTGCAGCACGCGGCCGAACTGCTCCGTTCCCAGTGCCTTCGAGATGCGATCTCCCGTCAACTCCATGGTGACTCGTGACTCGTGATTCGTTTCCTCCCAGGCTTCTGTTCCTGATTGCGCTTTCTTTCAGTCACGAGTCACCAGTCACGCGTCACGAATTACCGCTCGGTCAGCGGAAACAGCGACGGCAGCCGCGCCTGCATCTCGGCCACCAGCTCGTCGAGACGGGTCAGATCCAGGGCGTCGGCCTCCACCGTGAGCACCGGACAGAGGGTGAAGTTGTCGGTCCACTCGCCGTAGCGCTCATTCAGCTGCGCCAGGTACGCCTCCGGAATCTGCCGCTCGTAGTCGCGCGCCCGCCGCCGGATCCGGTCCACCAGCGTGGGGACGGACGCGCGCAGGTACAGGATCAGATCGGGCGGCTTGAGGAACTGCATCATGGTGTTGAACAGCTCGTAGTAATTGCGGAAGTCGCGCTCGTCCATCATCCCCTGCAGGTAGAGGTTGCGCGCGAAGATCTCCGCGTCCTCATAGATGGTGCGGTCCTGGATCACCGAGCCCGGGGCACGCAGGATCTCCTGGTGATGCTGGAACCGCTTACTGAGAAAAAACACCTGCAGGTGGAAGCTCCACTGGCGCATGTCGGCATAGAAGTCCGCCAGGTACGGGTTCTCCTCGACGACTTCATAGTACGGCCGCCAGCCGAGCTTCTCGCTGAGGAGGGTCGTGATGGTTGACTTCCCCGACCCGATGTTGCCGCTGACGGCGACGAACCAATTCACGGGCGTACCTGCGGTGCGCCCGCGGAAACGCGGAAACGGGGAAACGCGGAAACAAGTACGGACTTCATGCCGGTGTCGCCTCTCGCACGTAACCGAGAATCTCATCGAGATCGGGCCGCGTGAAGATATCGACTTCATCGGTGTCCACGGTCAGCACCGCCACGTCGTCGTAGGCGGGCATGAACTCCTCGTAGACCTCGCACAGGCGGGCCAGGTAGCCTGGCTCGATCGTGCGTTCAAAGGGCCGGTCGCGCTGAGCGATGCGGCGCAGCAGCGTGTCGAGACCGGCCTTGAGGTAGATGACGAGATGGGGGACCACAGTGGCCGGCGCGACGATCTCGAAGAGCCGGTCATAGAGATCGAGTTCGCGCGCGTCGAGGTTCATCCGCGCGAACAGCCTGTCCTTGCTGAACACGTAGTCGCTGACGACCGATTGCCCCGCCGCTCGTTTGGCTTTGATCGCGTCCTGCTGGCGGTAACGGCTGAGGAAGAAGAAGATCTGGGTCTGGAACGCGTGGGCGCGAATGTCCTCGTAGAATCTCAGGAGGAACGGGTTCTCCTCGACGACCTCCAGGACGGGGTCGGCGCTCAGCTCAGCGGCGAGCAGCCGCGTGAGCGTGGTCTTCCCTACCCCGATCGGCCCCTCGACCGCGACGTGCGTCCCCGCCGCGGGCATCCCCCCGCGCAACAGCATCTGAGCCGCTCGGGGAGGCCGGAAGGAGACTGTCGCGCTCATGACGCTCTGCGCACGTCTTGATCGAGCACGGTGGTGAGGACCTCAGGCACGGGACGCCCGTCGGGTAGGATCAGGTCTGGTGCGATCTCCAGCAACGGCTCGATGACGAATCGCCGGCGTGTCATCTCTGGGTGCGGCACAACCAGCCGGGGCGTTCGAATGGTCGCTTCACCGTACAACAGGATATCAATATCGAGGGTGCGTGGCCCCCACCGGATGGTCCGCGTCCGTCCGAACGCCGCTTCCAGCTCCTGCAGGACATCCAGCAGCGTCTCCGGCGGCAGGGCCGTTTCCACTTCGACGACGAGATTGAGGAATCGCGGCTGATCGGTCTTCCCGATCGGCGCGGTCTCGTAGAGAGACGATCGGCGAATGACGCGCAGGTGAGCGGTTGCCTCGAGTTGGTTGAGGGCATTCTGCAGCGTCGCGCGGCGGTCGCCAAGATTCGAACCCAGACTCAGAAAGACCCGGGCGGGCCTGGAGTCTGGGGCCTGGGGCCGCGTGAGGTCAGCCGCGCTCACGGCGGATCGTCACTTCGGAATAGTCGAGCGCGCCGTCCAGGCGGACGCGCGGCTTGCGAACGGATACCGATACGGCGATGACGCCCTCGAGTGTGAGCAGCCGCTGGGCAATCGACTCTGCGACCGACTCCAGGAGACGGCGCGCGGGACCCTCGACGACCTCGCGGGTGCGGTCGTACGCGGCCCGGTAGTCGATGGTGTCGGCCAGTTCGTCACTCCGCCCCGCGCGGCGGAGGTCGGTTTCCAGCGCGACGTCGACAATGAATTCCTGACCGTGCTCACGCTCCTCGGGAAGCACGCCGTGGAAGGCGTAGAACCGCATGCCCTTCAGGACGATGGTGTCCATGTCGTGCTCAGCCCGTCCCTGCCCCGACCAGGTCCATCGCCGCGTCACGCAGTTCCTCCGCCCGCTGCCGCAGCTCGTCGGCGCGCGCTGCGGTCGCGTCACGGTACCGCGCATCGGTGATCGACTTCAAGTTGATGGCCACATTGAGGAGCGCGCCGCGCACCGCGGCATGAGCCAGCAGCGCCGCAACCCCGGCGTCGCTGACGGCGTTGGGGTTGCCGGCACGGGCCAGGTCAGGCGTCAGCGCCAGGACGAGCACCGCCTGCTCGGCGGTCGTGAGCGGAATCGCGGTCGCGTGCTGCAGCGCGTCTTGGACCGCGGTGCGACGGATCTGCTTCTCGTGATCCGATCCACGGGGAAGCCGCATCGCGGCGATCACCCGGTCGAACGCTTCCGCGTCCCGGTCGACCAGGGCGAGCAGCGTCGCCGCTGCCTGCTCGGCGGTGCGGATGGATTGATCGAACGCTTCGTCGTCGCCGCCGCGGCCCACCGACAGTCTCGCTACCATCGCCGTGAGTCCCGCGGCCAATGCGCCGGCCAGCGCGGCGGCGCTCCCGCCTCCCGGCGTGGCCGCGGAGGAGGCGAGCCGGTCGACGAACGCGCGCACCGAACCGTCGATCATGCGCCCCCCTCTTCCCGGTGAACGTGACCGGCGCGGTAGACGATGCGACCGCGCTTGATGACGGTCTGCACCGGATTGACGCCGAAATGCATCGGCAGTTCGCGATAGTCCTCGACTCCAGCAATCACCAGGTCCGCCGCCTTCCCGGGCTCGAGACTGCCGACTTCCTCCGCCGCACCCAGCGCGTGGGCGGCGTTGATCGTCGCAGCCACGATCGCCTCGGCGGGGGTCAGCCGCATTCCGACGCAGGCCAGTGCGATGGCCATCGGCATCGAATACGTCGGCGAGGTGCCGGGATTGAAGTCCGTCCCGATCGCCACCGCGATTCCGGTGTCGCGCATCCGGCCGGCCGCGGCATAGGGGAGCCCCAGGAACAGGGCCGTGCCCGGCAGCAGCACCGCGATGGTGCCGGCGTCGGCCATCGCTTGCAGGCCGGCGTCGGCGGCCATGAGCAGGTGATCCGCGGAGATCGCTTCCACCTCCGCGGCCAGCGCGGCGCCGCCGAGGTCCGACAGTTCGTCGGCATGGATCTTGACGTTCAGACCGGCGTCCCGCCCGGCGACGAGGATCTCCCGCGCCTGCTCCGGCGAAAACGCGCCGGCCTCACAGAACACGTCGCAGAACTCCGCCAGGTCCTCGTCGATCACGGCGGGCAGCATCTCGTCGATGATCAGCCGGACGTACGCGCCGGCATCGTGCGCATACTCGGGTGGAACGGCATGGGCTCCGAGGAAGGTCGGGAGGACATCCACGTCGTGGCTGGCGGTGAGCCGGTTGATGACGCGCAGGCACTTCAACTCGTCCTCAACGGCCAGCCCGTAGCCGCTCTTCGCCTCAAGGGTGGTCGTCCCGTGCGCCAGCATCGCGTCGAGCCTGCGCCGGCCCGATTCCACGAGATCCGCCTCCGATGCGGCCCGCGTCGCGCGCATCGTGGACAGGATCCCCCCACCGGCCCGGGCGATCTCTTGATACGAGGCGCCGGCCAGACGCATCTCGAACTCGCCGGCCCGGGAGCCGGCGAACACGAGGTGAGTGTGGGGATCGACGAAACCGGGAAGGACGACGGATCCGGATGCCTCGATCACCACGCAGCCCGGCGCGGGCGAGATCGTTTCCATGACCTCGGCGGTCGCGCCGGCGGCGACGATCACGCCCTCGCTGACCGCCACCGCGCCGTCGGGGACCAGGCCGATGTCGCTCATCCCCGCTCCGGTCCGCGGCGCGTCGTTGTTGCCGGCAAGCGTCAGCAGCTGCGCGGCGTGCACGACCAGCAGATCTGCTTCGTACTTCCCCGTTCCCGCGTTCCCGCGTTCCCGCGTTCCCGTCATTCCATCAGCCGTGTCTCGAGGATCTGTGCCCGCTCGAAGTCTTTGAGCTTCAAGTAGTGCCGTACCGCGTCCGTGAGCGCATCGAGCGGGATCAACCCGACCACTTCGCTCTCGGCGACGTCGGTGCCGCGCTCGGCGGCCGCCGCCCGGACGGCGTCGAACGCGACGTGCAGCGGCGTCGTGGTGAAATCCACAAGATTCATCGAGACCTGCGCCTGTCCGGCCTCGCTGCGCACCCCCATCGCCTGCACGGCGACGAGGCCGCCGCTGGATTCCCGCACGGTTTTCGCGATCTCGACCGCCACCTTCACGTCATCGGTGGCCAGGTTGATGTTGTACGCAATCAGGGGCCGGCGGGCGCCGACGACCGTCGCGCCCGCCGTGGGATGCGGCACGGGCTCGCCGACGTCGGGGGCCCAGTCGGGATCCCGGAGTTTCTCAACCAGCCCTTCGAATTGGCCCTTGCGGATATCGGGCAGCTTCCGCCGTTGCGGGCGGGTCGCCGCCTCGGCGTAGAAAAACACCGGCACGCGCAGGACCTCCCACACTCTGGCACCCAACGCGTGCGCCGCCGCCACACACTCGTCCATCGTGACCCCGGAGATAGGCACGAGAGGAATGACGTCGACGGCACCCAGGCGCGGATGCTCGCCCCGGTGCGAGCGCATGTCGATCAGCCGGACGGCGGCGCCGGCCGCGGCGAGGGCGGCCTCCTGCACGGCGCCGAGATCCCCCACCAGCGAGACCACGCAGCGGTTGTGGCTCTCGTCGGCCTGCACGTCGAGCAGGCGCACTCCCGGAGTCGCAGCGACGGCGCCCGCGATCTGCTCGATCACGTCGCGCCTCCGCCCTTCGCTGAAGTTGGGAACGCACTCGACGATCTGGGCCATCGGGACGCGTGTCTTCTTCGTCGCCAGTGTAGAATAGTCCCATGCCGATGCTCAATGAATCTCTTGTCCGTGACGTTCTCGCGTTCGCGCGCGGCCGCGGCGCGGACTTCTCGGAACTGTACGTCGAACGCTGGAAGCGCCGGGCGCTGCGGGTGCTCAACGGCGAGGTGAAAGAAGCGACCAGCGGCCTGGAGTACGGTGCCGGGCTGCGCCTGTTCTACGGTGATGAGGTCGCCTACGCGTACACCAACGACCTGACCCGCGAAGGCCTGCTGGAGATCGTGGAGAGTCTGACCGCGCTGAAGGGTCAGGGCGGGCGCGTCGACAGAACCGGCCGGGGCGGACTCGACTTCAGGAAGGCCGCGCCGCGCGGCCTCCACGCGCCGGGGATTCCCTTCGAGGATCATGACAAGCGCTACCGGCTCGGGCTCCTCCGCGAAGGACAGGCCGGAGCGCGGGTGGCTCCGGAGATCCGCCAGGTCGAGTCATTCTTGTTGGAATGGGACCAGGAGGTCCTGGTCGCCAACTCCGAGGGGACGTGGACCGAAGACCGCCGCGTGCGTTCCCGCCACGTCGTGCAGGCCGTCGCGCAGGACGGCGCGGAAGTGCAGACAGGATTCTACGGCCCGGGGCTGAGCGTCGGATTGGAGTTGTTCGAACGCTACCCGCCCCGAGAAGTGGGCCGCACCGCCGGCGAACAGGCCATGACCAACCTGCGCGCGAAACCGGCACCGGCCGGTACGTACCCAGTCATCATCGGCAACGCGTTCGGCGGCGTGCTCTTCCATGAAGCCGTCGGGCATCTGCTGGAGACGACGTCGGTCGCCAAGAAGGCCTCCGTGCTGTCCGACAAGCTCGGCGAGCAGGTCGCCAGCCCCGCCGTGACCTACATCGACGACGGCACGACGCCCCATGGTTGGGGCAGCAGCGAGTTCGACGACGAGGGCCTGCCGGTCGAGCGGACGGTGCTCATCGCGGGCGGGGTGCTCAAGAGCTACATGGTCGACCGCTGGGGGGCTCTGCGTACCGGCTACCGCCCGACCGGGTCCGGCCGCCGGCAGGACTACACCCTGGCGCCGACGTCCCGCATGCGGAACACGTTCATTGCGCCCAGCGACACGCCGGTGGAGAAACTCTTCGAGCAGGTCGAGTTCGGCCTGTACACCAAGAGCATGCGGGGCGGTCAGGTCAAACCCGGCTCGGGCGAGTACAACTTCGGCACGCAGGAGTGTTACCTCATCCGCCACGGACAGATCGCAGAGCCGGTCCGCGGCGCGATGCTCCTGGGCAAAGGCCCCGACACGATCTCGAAGGTCGTCGCCGTCGCCAATGATCTCGCCACGGGACCGGGGATGTGCGGCAGCCTGTCCGGCTCCATCCCGGTCGAAGTCGGGCAGCCGCACGTCCTCGTCTCGGACATCGTCGTCGGAGGGGAAGCATGACTCTCGATGAGGCCAAGCGCTACGTGCTGGAGGCAGCGCGCGCGCGCGGGATCGCAGCCGAGGTGCTGGGCGAGCGCGGGCGGGAGTTGACCGCGAAGGCGCACGAGCATCAGATCGAGCAGATCACGCAGGCGGTGCAGGGCGGCATCGGCGTCCGCGTCGTGGTCGACGGCCGTATGGGGTACGGATACAGCGAAGAACTGTCGCCTGATGCGCTGGACTGGATGGTGGGGGAAGCCATCGACAACGCCGGGCTGCAGACCGAGACCGACAAATTCCTTCCGGACGGGGTGGACCTCGGCC
Organism: bacterium; assembly: GCA_036004445.1. GTDB lineage: Bacteria > Sysuimicrobiota > Sysuimicrobiia > Sysuimicrobiales > Kaftiobacteriaceae > DASXUC01. The sequence continues at coordinate 24,205 of DASYRL010000096.1, read as the reverse complement.
GGTACGACCTCGTCGGCGGAGGACTCGCCGCGCCGCTGGAATCCAAAGTCCAGATCGCGCTCGGCTTCGAGGCGACGCTGCGGGAGGACAAGCGCGTCAAGCAGGTCATGTTCGCCTCGTACACCGAGCGGGAGGGCAACATCACGCTGGCCTCGACGCAGGGGACCGACGGCACCTACCGGCGCGGCGTCGCCGGGGTCATGGCCTCGGTCATCATGCAGGAGGGGGCCAGTCTCAAGCAGTCGTGGGATGCCGACTGGGTCCGCGACCTGCAGTCCCTGGATCCCGCGCACACCGCGCTCGACTTCACCCAGCGGACCGGCCGGCTGCTGGGCGCGCGGCCCCTGCCGACCGGCCGCCACACGGCGTACTTTGAACCCAAGGCCTTTGCCCATCTGCTGGCGGCGTTCTGGCCGATGTGGAGCGGCAAGGCCGTGCTGGAGGGCAAGAGCCGCCTGGCCGGGCGGTTGGGGGAGCAGATCGCGTCGCCGCTGCTCACGCTCCTCGACGACCCGACCTTGTCCGACGGGCTGGCGAGCCGGCCGTTCGACTCCGAAGGCACGCCGGGCCGGCCGGTGGCGCTGGTTGAAGCGGGCGTACTGAAGCACTTCCTGACTCACTCGGAAAGCTCACGCGCGCTTGCGCTGCCCAACACCGGGCACGCCGTGCGATCCTACCGCGGCGTCCTGGGCACCTCTCCATCCAACCTGTTCGTCCAACCGGGCGCGGGCATCCAGATGCGCAGCGGGGTCGTGGTAGCGGAGATCTCCGGCGTGCACGCGGGCGCCAACGCGATCAGCGGAGACTTCTCGGTTCAGGCCCTAGGGCTGTGGGTGGAGAACGGCGAGGTCGCCTATCCGGTCGAGAACTTTGCGGTCGCCGGCGACTTCCTCACGCTGCTCATGAACATCACCGGCATCGGCATCGAGACCGAGCTGAAGTGGGAGTTCATGGGCCGCATGGCGATCGGGACACCGACCGTTGTGGTGGCCGACCTGTCATTTGCCGGAGCCTGAATTCGGGAACAGGGAGCAGCGAACAGGGAACAGGAACGGCGAATCTACTGTTCCCGGTTCCCAGTTCCCTGTTCCCGCATTTCCAAGGGGGGCCAGCCGCAAAGCAGCCTAGATCCGTACCCAGCCCTCGCGCGTCGATGTCCGCACGGCATCGAGCACCTGCTGCACCTTGAGTCCATCGACGAACGTCGCCGCCGGCGCCAGCGGCGCGCCGTCCAACAGCGCCGCCACCAGGTGGTCGACGAGCCGGATGAACGACCGCCCCCACAGCGGCGCATAGTCCATCCCCGGGGCAGGTGCCAGCGTCTCCGCGTCGGTCATCTCCTGTAGATCGCGCCCGCGCCGCCCGCCCCACAGGCGCTCCTGATCGAGCAGCAGCGTCCCTTCGCTCCCCCAGATCTCTGCCCGTGGACCGCTGGCGTGCGCGGCGACCGCGCTCAGCGTGACGTGACCGATCGCCCCGGAGGCAAACCGCATGCTGTAGGCGACCGCATCATCCGAAGTGACCGTCCGAAAGGTACTCCCGTCGTCGGTGGGGCGCTCCTTGATGAACGTGCGGGTCGTCCCCACCACGGACTCGACTTCCCCCAGCCAGTACCGGAGCAGGTCGACTTGATGGGAGCCCTGCGCGTTGAGGAGTCCCCCGCCCTGGCGCAGATCCGACCACCACGACCAGGGCTCGCTTGGATTCGCGCGCCGCGAGCCGACCACGGTGATCATGGCTTGCCGTGGCCGACCGATGAATCCGTCGTCGATGAGCGACTTGATCTTGCGGCGGTTGGGGTTGAAGCGCAACTCGTGATCGATGAGGTGCACCACCCCGCGCTGCTCCGCCGAAGCCAGCATCTCGGCGGATTCGGCGGCGTTCAGCGCCATCGGCTTTTCGCAGAGTACGTGGCGGCCGGCGGCGGCTGCGGCCAGTGCCATCGAGTGGTGCAGGTGCGGAGGCGTCGTGATACTGACCAGGTCGACGTCGGCGGCGATGAGACCGGCGGAATCGTCAAACGCCTGGGGAATGTCGAACTCGGCCGCGACCGACTCCGCCCGGCCGGGGGTTCCGCTGCACACGGCCGCCACTTCGACCCGGGGGTGGGCCCGCAGCGCTGGGATCTGGACCTGCGCGCCGAACCCCGTCCCGATGACGCCGACGCGCAGAGCCATTTACTCTTCCACCCGCGAGAAGTGGATGACCGTCACCGTGTGCTCCATGGTGATGTTGCGTCCGCGGCCGTAGATCATTTCGAGGAACTCGACGAGTTCGTCGTGGCGGTGCAGCTGCGGGTTGTCCCGCTCGATCTCGCGCGGGCTGACCTCACGGATCGCCTTGACCTCGACGTGGTCGATCACGGCGGTGGCGATCTTCTTGCGCGTACCGAATCGCCGGCCCACGGTAAGCCACACGATCTGGCCGGCCTGGTACTTGTCCCGCTTGTCCCCGAGCCGGATGGTGGCGGACTTGCGGCCGTCACGCAACTGCTCGGCGAACACGGACGAGTAGAAATTGAGTGCGTACACGGACGTCCTCCTTAGGGCCCTCGGCCCGGTTCGTGGTCGAGCATCGGAATCTTGATCCGGTGGTGCCGCGCGGCATCGATCGCACGCTCGTAGCCGGCGTCGGCGTGGCGCATGATTCCCGTGCCCGGGTCCGTCGTCAGCACGCGCTCGAGCTTCTGCGCGCCGAGATCCGTCCCGTCGGCCAGGCAGACCTGGCCGGCGTGGATCGAGTAGCCGATGCCCACTCCCCCGCCGTGATGGACGGAGACCCACGCCGCGCCGGCCGACGCGTTCACCAGGGCATTGAGGATCGGCCAGTCCGCCACCGCGTCCGAGCCGTCGCGCATGCCCTCGGTCTCGCGGTTCGGAGAGGCGACCGAGCCGGCGTCGAGGTGATCGCGCCCGATGACGATCGGCGCCTGCACTTCGCCGGTCCGCACGAGGTCGTTGAACGCCAGTCCGGCCTGGGCCCGCTCGCCGTAACCAAGCCAGCAGATGCGCGCCGGCAGTCCTTGAAAGGGCACGCGGTCCTCGGCAAGACGGATCCAGCGTGCCAGGGCGTCATTGTCGGGAAACAGGTCGAGCACCGCGCGGTCGGTGCGGAGGATGTCCGCGGGCTCCCCGGACAGCGCGGCCCAGCGAAACGGACCTTTCCCTTCGCAGAACAGCGGCCGCACGTAGGCCTGGACGAACCCGGGATAGTCGAACGCCCGGGCGACCCCGGCCGCGCGCGCCTGGCCGCGCAGGTTGTTGCCGTAATCGAAGACCACGCTTCCGAGGTCGGCCATCTCCACCATCGCCGCGCAGTGCTGCGCCATCGATTCCATAGACCGGCGCACGTAGTCACCGGGCTCGCGGACCCGCAGCTGGGCGGCTTCTTCCGCGCTGATCCCCGCCGGGATGTACCCTCCCAGCGGGTCGTGGGCCGGCGTCTGGTCGGTCACGACGTCGAACCGGGCGCCGCGGCGAACCAGTGCGGGAAAGACCTCCGCCGCATTGCCCAGCAGCGCGACGGATGAAGCGCGGCGGTCTCGCCGGGCCTCGTCCACCCACTGCAGGGCTTCGTCGACGCTGTCGGTCGCCTGATCCACCCATCCGGCAGAACGCCGCCGGTGGATGCGCGCCGGGTCGGCCTCCACGATGAGCGCTACGCCCCCGTTCATGGTGATGGCCATCGGCTGGGCTCCGCCCATCCCGCCCAATCCGGCCGAGAGCACCGCGCGCCCGGCCAGGGACCCCCCGAAATGGGTGCGCGCAACGGCGGTAAACGTCTCGTACGTCCCCTGGAGTATCCCCTGCGTGCCGATGTAGATCCACGATCCCGCGGTCATCTGCCCATACATCATCAGACCGAGCGCTTCGAGCTCCCAGAACTTCTCCCACGTCGCCCAGGCGGGGACCAGCATGGAGTTGCTGATCAGCACCCGCGGCGCCCACTCGTGCGTGCGGAAGACGCCCACGGGCTTGCCCGACTGCACGAGGAGCGACTCGTCGGAGGCCAGGTCGCGGAGTGCGCGCACGATCGCGTCGAAGCACGCCCAGTTCCGTGCCGCCTTGCCGGTGCCGCCGTAGACGATCAACTCGTCGGGCCGTTCGGCCACCTCGGGATCCAGATTGTTCATCAACATGCGCAGCGCGGCCTCTTGCGGCCAGCCCCGGCACGAGATCTGCTGACCTCGCGGCGCACGCACGCGCCGTGATGCGGTCATTCCAGCGTCCCGATCGCGGATTCGGCGACGGCGAGGATCGCGCCGGACTGGACGAGCTTGAGGCCCGCCGCAAAGTCCCCCGCCAGGACGCGGTCGCCGTCGAGCGGCTGCACCACCTCGCGCACGGCCGCCGCGGCGCGCCGGGTCCCCTGCCCCGGGAGGCGCGGCACGTGGAACTCGAGGGCCTGCGCCGCGCAGACCAGCTCGATCCCCAGCACCTGCTGGACATGCCCGACAACCTGGGCAGCCTTGCGGGCTGCGATCGTGCCCATGCTGACGTGATCTTCCTGGTTGGCCGAAGTCGGGATGCTGTCGACGCTGGCCGGGTGGCTGAGCACTTTGTTCTCCGACACCAGCGCCGCGGCGGTGTACTGCGCCAGCATCAGCCCGGAATGCAGCCCGTGCGAACGGATGAGAAATGGAGGAAGGCCGGACAAGTGCGGATTCACCAGCCGTTCGATCCTGCGTTCGGCAATATTCGCCAGGTTGCTCGCGGCGATGGCGAGCACGTCGAGGGCGACGGCCACGGGCTGCCCGTGGAAGTTGCCGCCGGAGATGACCCGGGATTCCTCGGCGAACACCAGCGGATTGTCGGTGACGGCATTGAGTTCGATCCCGACCACGCCCGCGACGTACGCCAGCGCGTCGCGGGACGCGCCGTGGACCTGGGGAATGCAGCGGAGCGCGTAGGCATCCTGCACCCTCCGATTGGTGCGGGATTGAGTGATGATCTCGCTGCCGTCGGTGAGCCGGCGCAGGTTTGCCGCGCTTGCCCGCTGGCCGGGATGCGGGCGCACATCGTGCAGGAGCGGGTCGAACGCATCGGGGTGCCCGCGCAGCGCCTCGAACGCCATCGCCGCGGTCACGTCGGCGGTGGCGGCAAGTGCGTGGAGGTCGGCGACGGCAAGCGCGCCGATCGCGGTCATCACCTGGGTCCCGTTGATGAGCGCGACCCCATCTTTGCCCGTCAGCGCGGCGGGCCGCAGCGCCGCCGCGGCCAGGGCATCGCCGCTGGCCAGCCGGCGGCCGTCGACAATGATCTCACCTTCACCGATCAGCGCCAGCGCCAGGTGGGCCAGCGGAGCGAGGTCCCCGCTCGCACCGACAGACCCTTGCGCCGGGATCACCGGATGCAGGCCCCGGTTGAGCATCTCGACGAGGAGGTCCACGAGTGACGGGTGCGCGCCGGACAGACCCAGCGCGAGGGCGTGCGCGCGCAGGAGCATCGTGGCGCGAACGACGTCCTCGGGGAGCGGAGCGCCGACTCCGGCGCTGTGGCTGCGGACAATGTTGACCTGGAGCTGCGCGGACTGTTCGGGGGAGATGCGCTCGCCGGCGAGCTCCCCCACGCCGGTCGTGATCGCATACACCGGCAACCCCTCGGCGACGAGCCGGTCCACCACCGCCCGCGACGCCGCCATCCGCTCGCGCGCAAAAGGAGAGAGGGCAACCACCGCCCCCTCTCGCGCGACCTGAACCACCTCATCGATGGTCAGGCGTTCACCGATCTCGACCGTCACGAGTCTGCTCTGCGTTCCCGCGCTTCCGCGTTCCCGCGTTTCCGCGTTCCCGTTATTTGAGCGCTCCAAAGTACGTCGTGGTCACATCCTTGTCGCCGCGCTTCCCGGACACCGTCGCGATCACCGTGTCCTTGTAGTAGATGTTGGACGTCACCGTCTTCGCCAGCTGCAGCTGCGTGCTGACCGCCTGAAACGCCAGCAGCCCCTCCGTCTCGAGGTTTTGCCGCGCGGCCTTCTTGACGTTGGGATTGACGGCCGCAAAGTCCGGTTCGACGGACACGACCGGCCGGTCGGTTTCCAGGGCATCCCCGGGCTTCACGAGGACTTCCACGATGCGCCCGGCAAACTCGGCCTTCCCGGCGGGAATCGGTTGCCCGCCGCTCCCCTTGACGAAGGCCACCGTGTCGCCCGGCTTCACCGACCCGCCGACGGCCACCAGCCCCTGGGCCAGTACCTCGCCGGCCGCCGTGGCGCGCACGCGCGGCGGGTACGTGGCGGACTCGAAGTCCACCTCCACCGCGCCCGTCGCTTCGTTTATCCGCACGTTACGGACCGTGTCGGGCCCGATGATGTTCTCCACGAGGTTCTTGACGAGGACCTGCGGGTCCGGCGGTTTGTTCGCTTCTTCCTGGCGCCGCCGGTACGAGACGTCCCAGGCGAAGAGGCCCGCGGCGATCACGACGACGGCGGCCACGTAGATCAGGATCGGCCCCAGCTGCAGGCCGGTCTTCTTCGACACACGACTCGGACGTGCCACTGCTCACCTCCCCTTGACTTCAGTCTCCACGGTCTCCACAGTCTACACAGTCTCCACGGTCAACTGCGCTAGGACCGTGAAGACCGTGAGGACCGTAATGACGGTGAGGGCCGGGTTGAAGTATTCGGCGCGTGCCGCGCAGTCCCTAGCCAGGAGTTGTATTCTGGTACCGATGCTCCCGATTCCGCCGTTCTTTGACCCGGGGAAGGTGGGACAAGTGTGGCGGGTTCCCTACCGGGACCGCGCCGCGCAGGCTGCGGCGTGGGCCGCCGACCACGGGCTGCGGGCCGCCGCCGCAGACACAACCCGCATCTGCCTCATGGCCGTGGACGTGCAGAACACCTTCTGCATCCCGGAGTTCGAACTGTTCGTGGCCGGCCGCACCGGCCGGGCGGCCGTCGACGACAACATCCGGCTCTGCCGTTTCATTTATCGCCACCTCGACATCATCACGCAGATCTACCCGACGATGGACACCCATACCGCGATGCAGATCTTCCACCCGGTGTTCTGGATCAACGAAACCGGAGCGCATCCGGCGCCGTACTCGCTGCTGTCGGTGGACGACGTCCGCAGCGGGCGCTGGAAGGTCAACCCCGCGGTGGTCGCGCGACTTGAGGCGATCGATTACCCATGGCTGGAGCGTTATGCACGGTACTACGTCGAGCGGCTGGCCGAAAGCGGCAAGTACCAGCTGACGATCTGGCCGTACCACGCCATGCTGGGCGGCATCGGGCACGCGTTGGTGTCTGCGGTGGAGGAGGCGATCTTCTTCCACGCCATCGCCCGGTCCAGCCAAACGGGTTTCCAGCCCAAGGGGGACAACCCGCTGACCGAGGATTACTCGGTGCTGCGCCCCGAGGTGATGGAAGGGCCCGACGGCCGCAAGATTGCCGAGAAGAACTTCCGCTTCATCCAAACGCTGCTGGACTTCGACGTCGTGATCATCGCGGGCCAGGCCAAGAGCCACTGCGTCGCCTGGACGATCGACGACCTGCTCACCGAGATCGCCACGGTCGATCCCGCCCTCGCGGGCAAGGTCTACCTGCTGGAGGACTGTACCTCACCGGTCGTCGTGCCCGGCGTCATCGACTACACGGAACAGGCCGACGCCGCGTTCCGGCGCTTCGAAGCCGCCGAGATGCACGTGGTACAGTCGACCGACCCGCTGGAAACGTGGCCCGGCCTCGCCGCCCTCGCCCTCAAACCCTAGTGCCGTTCTTCGTTCCTGGTTCCTCGTTCATCGTCCAGCGCAGATTACCTTACCGACGAACGACGAACCATGAACCATGAACGTCATGTCGCTTTGACCAGGGGCCGTAGCAGCGGCACGGCAATGACGATCACCACGACATCGACCACGACCTCCGCCAGCAACCCGACCGAGAAGATGGTGGCGGTCATCTGGTTCGCCGGCATCAGGCCGGCCCAGATGAAGACCAGGACGTTGAGCACGTGCCCGACGAGGATGGTCAGCGCGGCGACGACCGTCGGGACGCGGTTGCCGACCAACCCGGCGGCGAGCCCCATGATGCCGTGCGGGATGATCGCGGCAACCTCGAACGCGTTGCCCGCCGGGCTGATCGCGTTCACGCCGGTTCCGATCAGGCCGACCAGGGTGCCGGCGACCGGCCCCAGGAGGATTCCGGCGATGACCACAACGACCATGTTCAGGGCGATGATGGCGCCGGGGACCATGGGGTTGGGGATGAAGCGGACGAGTTGCCCCAGCACGACGTAGACCGCCGCCAGCACGGCGATGTACGCGATCTGCCGCGTCGTGATCGGCTGGCGCAGCCTGCTGCTGTTCCGCATCTGCATGGGAGAACCCCCTCATGATGCCAGAATGGGTGCTGGCCGCTATCTTCGAAACGAAGAAAGCCACCCCTGCCGGGCAGCCTTTTCGACGAGCGACCAACGACGAACGGCGATCGGCAGGTTAGGAGGCTTCGGGTTTCGGCTTCAGTACCGGGACCGGCTTGTCGCGAACGGCCGGCTCGGGTTTCGCCTCGACCGTGGCGGCGGGCGCCTCAGCCGGCGCTTCCGGCTCCAGCGGCCGCCCCGCCAGGACGCGCTCGAGTTCCTCGCCCTCGAGGCTCTCCTTCTCCAGCAGGACCTTGGCCACGCGCTCCAGTTTGTCACGATTCTCCGAGATGATCGACTTCGCGTGCACGTAGCACTCGTCGATGATCCGCCGGATTTCCTTGTCGATCTCGTAGGCGATCTCTTCGCTGTAATTGCGCGTCTCGACGAGGTCGCGGCCGAGGAACACCGGGCCGTGGCGCTTGCCCAGTGACAGCGGCCCGAGCTTCTCGCTCATGCCGAACTCCGTGACCATCCGGCGGGCCAGTTCGGTGGCCTGCTCGAAGTCGTTCTGCGCCCCCGTGGTCACTTCCCCGAACACCATCTCCTCGGAGACGCGGCCGCCGAGGGAGACGGTGATCCGGTCCATGAGCTCGTTGCGGGTGTAGGTGTACTTGTCCTCCGGCGGCGTGGAGATGACATAGCCCAGCGCCATCCCCCGCGGGAGAATGGTCACCTTGTGGGGCGGGTCAGCGTTGGGCAGCAGCTTGGCCAAAATGGCGTGCCCGCCCTCGTGATACGCGGCGATCTCACGCTCCTTGGGGCTGAGGATGCGGCTGCGCCGCTGCGGCCCGGCGATCACGCGCTCGATCGCTTCTTCCATCTCCGACATCGTGACTTTCTTCTTGTTCCGCCGCGCCGCCAGCAGCGCCGCCTCGTTGACGAGGTTTGCCAGGTCGGCGCCGGAGAACCCCGGGGTATGCTTGGCCAGGATTTCCAGTTTCACGTCTTCCGCCAGCGGCTTGCCCCGGACATGCACGTCGAGAATGGCGCGGCGGCCCTTCGTGTCGGGGTTGTCCACCACGACCCGGCGGTCGAACCGCCCCGGCCGCAGCAGCGCCGGGTCGAGGATGTCAGGCCGGTTGGTGGCCGCGACGATGATGATCCCGGCATTGGGATCGAACCCGTCCATCTCCACCAGCAGCTGGTTGAGGGTCTGCTCGCGCTCGTCATGCCCGCCGCCGAGACCCGCACCGCGCTGGCGTCCCACCGCGTCGATCTCATCGATGAAGACCAAACACGGCGCGCTCTTCTTGGCTTGATCGAACAGATCGCGCACGCGGGACGCGCCGACGCCCACGAACATTTCCACAAACTCCGACCCGGAGATCGAGAAGAACGGCACGCCGGCTTCGCCGGCCACCGCCTTGGCCAGCAGCGTCTTGCCGCTGCCGGGCGGTCCGACCAGCAGCACCCCGCGCGGGATCTTCGCCCCCAGCGCCTGGAACTTCTTCGGATGTTTGAGGAACTCGATGACTTCCTGGAGTTCTTCCTTGGCCTCGTCGACGCCGGCGACGTCTTCAAAAGTGACTTTGGGGCGGTTCTCGGTGTGCAGCCGCGCCCGGCTCTTCCCGAATGACATCGCCTGGTTGCTGCCGCTCTGCGCCTGACGGAGCATCAGCATCCACAATCCGACGAGCAGCAGGAACGGCAGCATGGTCGAGAGCAGATTCGGCCACAATGAGGAGCGCGACTTCGGCTCGACGTTGATCTGCACGCCCCGGTTCTGCAGCACCCGGAGGTAGGAAGTGTCCCCGCTGGGGATGTAGGTCCGGAACTGCTCGCCGTCCTTTTTCTTCCCCGAAATCGTCTCGTCGCTGAGAGTCACCTCGGCGATCTTCCCCTGCTCGACGAGCGTGATGAACTCGTCGTAGCGGATCTCGGTGCGGGGGGAACGCGTGCGGTACAGCGGCAGGAAGAAATACACCACCACCGCGAGGATGATCCCCCACACGACCAGGTTTCTGACGTAGCGGTTCAGCAACATGATCCTCCCAGAATTAGTCCTACGATACGCTGAAACCTTTCCATTATCAAGCGCGTATCAAGCGCGCCCGGCCGCGCTGACCCGCGCTTCCAACGGTAGGACGCGCAGGCGGACGGCCCGTTTAGTCCGCTCGGTGAGGCGGGCCTCCTCCGAGATCCGCAGGCCCACCACCCATAGGATCCGCCCCCGGGCGTCAACGATCAGCGGAATCCGGCCCCGCTCCCACCGCGGCACCTTCTCATCTACGAGCAAGTCCTGTACCTTCTTTTTCCCTTTCATGCCCAGCGGGCGGATCCAGTCGCCCGGACGAGCGGACCGCATCCGCAGCACGGGCCCGGCCGCGTCGGCATCGAGGATGACCTCACCCGGCGCCTGGGCGTCGATCGCCTCCGGGTCGACGATGTCGGCGCGGACCCTGACTCCGAAATCAGCCGCGGCGACCTCGCCGGGGATCGTCAACTCGTACTCGTGGTCGGGATCCGGCGCAGGAGCCGGCGCGATCTCGAAGACCTCGTACGATCGGCGGATCACCCATGCGCCCGCCCAAAACTGGCCGGGCCGTCGCCGCGACAGGAGGTTCAGCGCCTTGTCTTCCACAACGCGGGACGCTCCACCATCTGTTCCCGCCACCAGCACCTGCCTGACGAGCCGGCGCAGGACCGGACCGGGAAGAACCCGCATGACCCGCAGGGGCAGACGCAAGACGCGGCCGCTGCGCGCGTGGACCCTATCGAAGACCTGCCCGGCGGAGACCGCCAAAAGCCTGTCCGCCTCTCGTACGACGTCACTGACCCGGCTGAGGAGGTCGCCGAGGGGGGGCATGCTCTCTTCGAGCCCAGGAATGACGGCATGGCGCATCCAGTTCCGGCGGAGGGTAAGGTCGCGGTTGCTCGGATCTTCGCGCCAAATCACACCGCGGGTGTCGAGGAAGGTTACGACGTCGCACCGGCTCAGATCGAGCAGCGGCCGAACGACCCTGGCTCCGCTGCCCAGGGCTCGGACGGGAGGGATACCGGCCAGCGATTCCCAGGGCGCGGCATCGAACAGGCGCATCAGGACCGTTTCGAGTTGGTCGTTCCGAGTGTGCGCGGTCGCGACGACGCCGGCGCCGGTGTCGGCGGCAACTTGCGTGAGGAACCCGTAGCGGGCCCGCCGGGCGGCGTCCTCGATCGAGCGGTGCTGCTCGGCAGCCTGCGCGCTGACATCGGCCGTTCCCACGGTGAATGGAATTCGCAGCACGCGCGCGGCGGTGCCGACGAACCCAACGTCATCGGCGCTGCCGGGACGGAGTTGATGGTCGAAATGGGCGACGTGGAGGGTGATGCGAAGTTCCTCGCGCATCGCCGCCAGAGCGTGCAGCAGGGCCATCGAGTCGGCGCCGCCGGACACGGCCACGACGACGGTGTCGCCGGGACCGAACATGTGGTGCCGGGCGATGGTCGAGCGGACGGTATCAAGAAACGAATTCATTCGCGGGATGGATGAGCCGCCCCGTACCACTCACTTCGTTCGGGTACAGGGCATGAACCACTCGAGAAACAGGGTTACTTGATGGGTGATCCATGGCGCCGCCATGAACCCGAGCGCAGCGAATGGTTCATGGTGGCGGCGGGGAGACTCGAACTCCCGACTCCGCGGGTATGAGCCGCGTGCTCTGACCAGCTGAGCTACACCGCCACGCCTGCTCTGATTATACGGTAAATCGGAACGATCTACCGGATGACGTCGATCAGCAGCACCGGCAGCGCCAGCGGCCCCTGCCGGGCGCCGACCTGTCCCATGAAGATCGCCACGAGTTCATAGGATCCTGGGTCAACCTGCCGTCCCTGAAAGTCGCGCTGGTCCCAGGTTACGCGGTAGGCTTCTTCTTCGCGCGGACCGAGCGTGATGGTCTGCACCGCCTGGATGAAGGCCCGGTCGTGCGACCACCGCCACACTTCATCGCCCCGCGGCCGGCGGGCCACGAGGTCGTAGCGCTGGCCGCTCATGAACGTGATGGCCACCGCGGCCGATCCGGTATTGCGCACCGAGAGCACAACGGGGATGGGGACGCCGACGGCAAACGCACGCCCAGATACCGTCGCCTCCAGCCGCAGGCTGCCCTCCCTGCGCTCAACGCTCGTCGACGTGGGCGCCGCCACGGACGTCGCCGCCATCACTCCAATCAAGATGCCCAGCCAGAACGCCTGCACGGTTCGATGCCTCCCCGTCCTTCGACCGCCACGCCCTGACGGGCTCGCGGCGGCGCTCACTTCACCAGATATTACGCAGCCGGGAGGGGAAGGGTTCACGGGCCATGCCAGTCCTACTTGATGCCGGTTCGGGGCAGGTCGAAGCGGATCTTCCCTGCGGCGATCTCCTCCAGGGCCACGGTGACCGGACTGCCGGAGTCAATGTCGACCATCGGCAGCGCACCGTCCTTCAGCTGCCGGGCGCGCTTCGCCGCCACGATCACAAGCGCATACTTGTTTTCGACGCGGTCGAGCAGCGCCTCAAGAGGAGGCTTGATCACTTGGATTCACCTCGAACGGGGAATGCGCAATTTTTGGGGACAACAGTTAATATTAGCAATGGATTCCAACGGATGCAATGACTTTCGACCCGCGCTTCCGCATTCACGCCCTCGGCCTGATCGGAGGGGGAGCCATCATGTCCATCATGATGACGACCCCAGTCATCAGCCTCTACCTCAACGGGCGCGGCCTGCCCGCGGCGCAGATCGGCGCCATTATCGGCATCATGTCGGCGGCGCTGGTGCTCGCCGAGGTCACGCTGGCCGTCGTGGTGCCCTCACGCATCGGACGCCGGGCCACGATCGGCGTGGCGCTCGCCGGGAGCGCCGTGATGCTCGGCTGGTTCCCCTTCATCACCTCTCTAGCGGGCCTGTATCTCAACCGGATCGGGTTCGGAGCGATCCGTGGGCTGCTGTGGCCGGCCACGTTTGCCGAAGTTGCCGACTCGAGCCCTCCTGAGCGCCGCGGCGCGGCCTTCTCGATGTTCTGGCTGTACTTCGGGGTGGGCACGCTGGTCGGCCCTGCCGCCGGCGGGTTGTTGGGAGAGCGGTTTACGCTCGTTGCCCCGTTCTTCGCCGCCGCGGCGATCTCGGCGCTGACGCTGGGAGCAATCGGCGCCGTCCGGCCGGACCGCGATCCGGCGGCTGCCAGGCCGCTGGCCAGCTACGCCGTCCTGCTGCGCACACGGACGGTGCCTCGCAACTTGGCGCTGACCGTGTGCAACGTCGTCGTCTTCAGCATCTACGCGACCTTCTTGCCCTTGCATGCGGCCGCGCGGGGGCTGAGCCCGGCCCAAATTGGCGTGATCTTCACGGCGGGGGCTGTGGCGTTTATCATCGGGCAGGATACGCTGCGCCGCCTGAGCAGCCGCATGTCAGGCGAACGTCTGCTGGTCCCGGCTTTCCTGGCCCGAGGAATCGGCGCAGCCGTCGTGCCGCTGCTGGATTCGTTTGCCGGGCTGCTGGCGGCCAACTTTCTCGCCAGCCTTCTCACGGCGGCGATCCCGCCGGCCCTGTCGATCCGGGTCGCCGCGGCGGCGCCCCGGGGGCACCTGGTGCCGGCGATGGGCGCGTTCAACGCCGCCGCCGACCTGGGATTCTTCGTCGGCCCGGTCGCGGGTGGAATCCTCGCTGGGATCGGCCTGCAGTGGGCGTTCTGGCTCGCGATTCCGGCGACGGCCGCGGCGCTGCTGCTGCTCCGCGGCTCCCAGACCCTAGGCCCCAGGCCCGAGGCCCAGCAGCCGATCCAGCACCATCGCGGCGAACAGGATGCCCAGGTAGAGGATTGAGTAGCCGAACAAGCGGACGGCCGCTTTGGCCGACTTCTCCCGCCAGACGCGAAAGGCCAACACGATGAACAGCGCCCCCGATAGTCCGGCCACCGCGGCGTACAGCACGCCCAATCCCGCAATGGGAAAGAGCAGCAGCGACACCACAACCAGGATCGTTGAATACACCACGATCTGACGCCGGGTCGCCTCTTCGCCCGCGACGACCGGGAGCATCGGCACCCCGGCGCGCGCGTAATCTTCGCGCCGGTACAGAGACAGCGCCCAGAAGTGCGGCGGGGTCCAGAGGAAGACGATGAGGAACAACACGACGGCCGGAAAGTCGATCCGTCCGGTCGCCGCGGCCCAGCCTACCAACGGCGGAACGGCCCCAGCGGCGCCCCCGATGACGATGTTCTGGGGCGTGAGCCGCTTCAGCCACGCGGTATACACCAGCACGTAGAAAAACAGCCCGGTGATGGCCAGGACGGCCGTCAGCAGGTTCACGAAAACCGACAGCACGGCAAATGCCACAAACCCCAGCACCGTGGCGAACGCGAAGGCGAAAGGTGGTTTGATCCGTCCCGCGGCGACGGGGCGGCGTTTCGTGCGGGCCATCAGGGCATCGATGTCGCGCTCCAGCAGTTGGTTGATCGCACTCGCCGAGCCCGAGGCCAGCGCGCCGCCAAGCAGGGTCACGGCGACGATCCAGGGCGAGACCTGCCCCGGCGCGGCAATGAGCATGGCCGAGAACGTCGTGACAAGAAGCAGGATCATGATACGCGGCTTGGTGAGCGCCACGTAGTCCAGGACTCGGGCCATACGCGGCCGGGTTCCCTGGTTCACCGGCTCAGGCAGTGACGCTGTCTCCGGGACGCGGCGCGCCAGGACGAGCAACACGACCAGCGTGGCGAACAGCGCTGCCGCGGTGGCCAGGTGCGCCGTCGTTACGGAATCGGCAAGCCGGAACTCAACGTTCAACGCGCCTAGGATGACCTGCAGGACCAGCAGCCCCACCGCGATGGCCGATGCGGCCAGGAGCTGAGGCCGCCGGGTCTGCGTGCGGTAGGCAACGGCCGCGGTGGTCACGATCAGGAGCGTGACGACAGCGGCGGCCAGCCGATGGTAGAAGTGCACGGCGACCGGCCCCTGCATCGGCGGCAGCAGCCGCCCGTAGCACAGCGGCCAGTCCGGACACGCCAGCCCCGCCCCGCTCGCGCTCACGTAGCCGCCGATCAACACGAGGACATACGTCGCCGCCAGCGTGAGTGCCGCCAGCCTCCAATAGCTACTTCGTGATTCGTGACTCGTGACTCGTGACTCGGAACTGCTGGGGAGTGCCTCCGCCTGGCCCAGCATCGCCGTGGTGGCAATCGTCACCAGCACGGCAAAGAACGCCATCGCCGTTCCCAGGTGCGCGACGACGATCCACGCGCTGAGTTCCTGGCGCACCGTCAGCGCGCCGAGGGCGATCTGAACGGCCAGCAACGCGAGGGCTGTACCCGCCAGAGACGCCATACGGGAGCGCAGCGAAAAGCGCCGCACGGCCGTCACGGTCAGCACCACAGTGAGGACTCCGACAATCGCGGCGGCCAGACGGTGGCTGTACTCGATCAGGACCAGTGGCTCGAAGGGAGGGATGAGCCGTCCGTGACACAGGGGCCAGTCCGGACACGCCAGTCCGGCCCCGGTGGCGCGCACGACGCCTCCAAGGACGATCAATAGAAACGTGGCCGCAGCCGTGGTGAGGGCGAGGCGAGTGAAGGTCCTCACATTGCTTCGATTCGCGGCTGACGGCGGCGTTCCCGCAGCGAGATGCGTCTCCTCCGTCTTCTCCGTCTTCTCAGTCTAAGGCGAAATCCGGTTGAGCCGGAGAAGACGGTGGAGACGGAGGAGACTGAGAAGACGCCCTACTTGATTCAGCGAAATACGACTCTCAGCACTCTGTCGTCGTCAGGTCCGGGGCGTCCGCGGCCGTCGCGGTTGCTGGTCAGGATGTAGAGCGATCCGTCGGGTCCTTGAACGACGTCGCGCAGACGGCCCAGATTCTGGAAGAATGCCTCCTGATCCGTCACTCTCCTGAATTCCGGGGCCTGTAGCACGAATCGCCGTAGCTGCGTGCCGCGCAGTGCGGCGACAAGCAGACTGCTGCGCCACGGGCCGGCGGACGGGATGGCAATGCCCGACGGCGCCCACGTGGTCGATGCCCCGCTCTCCGCGATCGGATCGACGAACCGGGATCCCCCTCCCGCGCCGGCCACCTCGGGCCATCCGTAGTTCTTGCCCGGCTCGATGAGATTGATCTCGTCGTGGCAGCAGCCGCCGATGCCCCCCGACGGGCCGTGCTCTGCTTCGAACAGCGCCTTTGTCTCCGGATGCCAGGCCAGTCCCTGGGGGTTGCGGTGCCCATATGAGTACACGGGCGAGCCCGGGAACGGATTGTCGGAAGGAATCGAGCCGTCCGGATTGACCCGCAGAGTCTTGCCGGCCAGCGAGTCGCGATCCTGCGCCAGGTCGGGACGCCCGGTCTCGCCGGTGCCGATGTAGAGCTTGCCGTCCGGCCCGAACTTGATGCGGCCGCCATCGTGGACGCCGCCGCCGGGAATCCGGTCGATGATCGTCCGGTCCACCTGACCCCGCCCGTCCCGGTCGACCATGCGCACGACCCGGTTCAATATCCGGCCATCCTGCTCGTAGGTGTACATGACGTACACGAACCCCGTCCGGGAGAAGTCGGGAGACACCGCCAGCCCCATCAGGCCGCCCTCTCCCACGTGGCGCACCGGCAGCGTCGCCCACGGCTGTGCATCGAGCCGGCCGTCGCGGATGACTCGGACGCGCCCCGGTCGCTCGGTGACGAACATCCGCCCGTCGGGAGTGAAGTCCAGCGCCCACGGGATTTCCAGGCTGCGCGCCACGACCTCGACCTGCGGAGAAGGAGCAGCAGACTGACTCTGCGGACCTCCACTTAAGGACAGAACCACCGCCGCAATAACGCCGATGATGGCCACTGCCGCAATTCTGGCTCGCATCTGCTTTAACCGCTCCCTGTTCCCGGTTCCCGGTTCCCGGTAGTTGCGTGCACCTGGGTCTGCGCGAGATCCTCGATCAACGTCACCAGCGACGAGTGGTCGAGATCCCCGCGGCCTTTGCCGGCCAGGGCCGTGAACGCTTCCTGCACCATCGCCGTCGCCGGCAGCGGCACGCCCAATGTCCTGGCCGCCGACAGCGCGTTGTTGAGGTCCTTCTGATGCAGTTTGACCCTGAACCCGGGCGCGAAGTTGCGTTCGAGCATGCGCTGCCCGTGCTGGTCCAGGATCCGGCTCTGCGCGAACCCGCCGAGCAGCGCCTGGCGTACCTTGGCCGGATCGACGCCTGCTTTGGCGGCCAGGACGAGCGCCTCGCTGACGGCCTGGATCGTCAGCGCGACGACGATCTGGTTGCAGATCTTCGTGACCTGCCCCGCACCGTGGCCGCCGATGTACACGATGTTTTTCCCCACCGCTTCGAAGACCGGTCGCACGCGTTCGAAGATGTCGGCAGGACCGCCGACCATGATGGACAGCGTCGCCTCGATGGCCCCCTTCTCCCCGCCGCTGACCGGGGCGTCCAGCATCTGCGCGCCCTTCGCCTCCACCACGGCGGCGATCTCCTGGGTGACGATCGGCGAAATGGAGCTCATGTCCACCAGCACCGTTCCCGGACGGAGGCCCGCAAGGACCCCGTCCTTCTCCTGGACGACCTTCTGCACGTCGGGAGAGTCCGGCAGCATCGTGATCGTGATGTCGGACTGCTCGGCCACGCCGCGCGCCGACCCGCCGTCCCGCGCGCCCTCGGCTGCCAACTCCTCGACCGGCTTCCGGCTGCGGTTGTGGACAGTGACCTCGAAGCCTGCCTTCAGGAGATTCTTCACCATGGGCCGTCCCATGATTCCTAACCCGATAAACCCGAGGCGATCACGCGACATTATCAAGACCTCCGCCGATCAGTTTGTGATCCGTGCATCTCTTATGTCAGCAATGCCGCGCGCTCCTGGCCGACGGCAACCTCCCAACGCTCTCGCTGCCGCCGGCGTTCGGCGTCGTCCCATCCCAACTCGCGGGCCATCACCGCTTCGACCTGGCCAATCACGGCCCGCCCGCCGTCGGCGCAGAGCACGCTGAGCCGAGTTCGCAGCAACATGACGTCAGCAAGCGAGACGGCCATTTCCGCGCGGCAGGCATAGACAACTTCGGCGGCAGTGATCGGCAGGTCGTCCATCAGCGGCCTGCGCAGCGTTGGATCCTCCTGCCCAATCTCGAGAATTGCCTGAGCCCGGCCTGTTCCGTCCAGCGCCAGATCCAGGGTACCTGGTACCGATTTGGCCGGGATTGTGTACGTGGTACCGGGTTCGGAGAGACGGCTCACGACGTCCCGAGCCATCTGGCGAAAGCTGGTGAGCTTGCCGCCGATGACGCTGAGCAGACCGCCGGGCGACTCGATGACGGCATGCTCGCGGGATAACGCCGCTGAGGGACCTTCCCGCGACGCAATCAACGGTCGGAGACCAGCAAATACGCCGATGACGTCTGCGGGCGTGATCGGCCGCATCAGGTAGCGGTTGGCGTGATCAAGAAGGTAGGCGATCTCTTCGGCCCTTGCCGTGGGCGCGTCCAGCGGGCCGTCATAGCGATCGTCGGTCGTTCCCAGTATGATCCTCCCGCCGATCCAAGGGACGAGGAAGGCCAGGCGGCCGTCGTCGGTTTCTGGAATCACCAGCGCAGAATACAGTGACACCGCTCCCGGCCGGAGCACCAGGTGAATGCCTTTGCCCGCGGTGATCCGGAACTCGGGAGGCGAATCCATCGCCGCGACACGCTCGGCCCACACGCCGGCGGCGTTGACGACGTAGCGGGCGCGGGTTTCGTGGGCACGACCAGACAGCCGGTCTTCGAACGCGACGCCGGTGATACGCCGGCCGTCACGGACGAGCCCCGTCACCCGCGCGTAGTTCAGCATCACTGCGCCTAGCCTCCGAGCCGTCGCGAGGACGGCATGGGTAAGCCGCACATCGTCGGTCTGGGCATCGTAATACAGGAACGTGGCCTGCAAGCCGTCAGTACGCAGGTCCGGAACCCGAGATGCGGCCTCAGCCATGCTCAGGGTCCGATGCTGCAGGGACGGTGCGCGCGCCAACCGATCGTACAACCGCAGGCCGGCCTTCACGCCCAGCGGGGTCAACGGACGGAATATCGCAGGAACCCACAGACCCAGCGGCCGGCGGAGCCCTCGATAGAGCGGGATGACAAATGGCAGCGGGCGCACGAGGTGGGACGCGGTGTGCAGCAGCTCACCACGCTGCTGCAGGCTTTCGCGCACGAGTCCGATGCGGCCCTGCGCAAGATAGCGGACGCCGCCGTGGACGAGTTTGGTCGACCGGCTGCTCGTCCCGCCCGCGAAGTCCACCTGCTCGAGCAGCCCGACCCGGAGCCCGCGCGCCGCGGCCTCGAGGGCGACGCCCGCGCCGGTGATCCCGCCGCCGATGACGAGGACGTCCACCGGGGAGCTCAATGCTCCCAACTGCGCCTCGCGGGACGTCATCACCCGATGACGCGCCGGACCAACAGCGGATCGTCGGCGATGATGCCGTCGACGCCGAGGTCGACGGCGTGGCGGACCTGTGCCTCGGTGCGCGCCGTCCATGGGATGACCCGCACACCGCGGCGGCGGCAGGCCGCGACCAGATCGGCCGAGAGGAGGTCCACCTTGGGGAGCGCGACGGCGGCGTCGATGGCAAGCGCCTGGTCAACGTCCCCATGCTCGAACAGCAACCCAACCGGCAGGTTCTGGGCGGCCGCCGCGCGCAGCGCCGGAGCATGAAACGAGGTCAGGAGCACGGCCTCGTCCATTCCCGCCTCGCGGACGGCGGCGATCACCAGCTCGTCGAGATCGGCCTCTTTCAATTCGACGTCCACCAGCAGCCGGCCGCGGGCGGCGTCGAGCGCTTCGGCCAATAGCGGAATCCGTTCACCGGTGAACTTCGGATCGAACCACTTGCCGGCATCCGCGCGGCGCACGGCTCCCGCCGTCATCTCCGCAATCGCGCCGTGGCCGTCGCTGGTGCGGTCGAGCGTCTCGTCGTGGATCACCACGAGCCGGTCATCCTGCGTGCGGCGGACGTCGAGCTCAATTCCGTCCGCTCCCTGCTCGGCCGCCAGAGTGAAGGCCGCGAGGGTGTTCTCCGGGGCGGCGGCCGACGCGCCGCGGTGGGCAATGACGAGCAGGTGGTCGGCCGTCAGCCACTGCGAAGGCACGTTGATTACTCCAGTACCGTGGCCAGCTGGAGCGCCGTGTCGGTGGTGATCTGGCTGACGCCCGCGTCCAGGAGCGCGCGCAGATCGGCCGCGAAGTCAGGATCTCCGTCGTTGACCGTCCAGCCGTCGACCCCGACGTCGCCCAAGGACTCGCGGACAACGGTGACCGGATTCACGCCGTCGGCGAGGGCCGCGCGGATGAATTCCTTGCGTAGGTAGACTTCGACGGGCCCGGGGATCAACCGGCACAGGCTCTCGATCCGGTCCTGCAGATACGCGGCTGGAGGGATCACCGCCGCGAAACCCAGCGGGTGATCGTCGAGATAGCCGTAGACGTTGACGCGCACCGGCAGGCGGGGCATCTCGTCCATCAGCGGCGCGTCGAGATACAGCGCAAAATCCAATCCTACGGGCAAGGACGGATCAAAGCGGCGCAGCAACCGGAGGTTCCAATCACCGAGGCAGCCGACGACGATCCGGAGCCCGGCATTCGCGCGCAGCGGCTCCAGCGCGTGCAGCAGCCTGCGGGCCAGCTCAGCGGAGACGGGCATCGCTTCTTTGAAATCGACCTGCACCTTGAGCGTGCCGGTGTGCCGGGCCAGCGCCGCCGTAACGTCGTCCAGCAGCGTCGGAGGGTCATCCCACCCTCGCAGCCGCAGTTCCCGGACCGCAGCCGACCTCGCGGTCGCGGCAGGTCCGGAACCGGTCGTTTCGCGCTCCAGCGTCGCGTCGTGGAGAAGAACGAAGCCATCGGAGAGAGCGCGGACGTCGAACTCGATGACCTCCGCACCGCCGTCGAGCACCTCGCGCAGGGCCGACAGACTGTTGGGCGGGTGCAGGCCGCTGCCGCTCAGCAGGCGGTGGTACTTCAAATCGATGCGGCGGCCCTGGTAGCGAACGTGTCCGGGGAGAGTACCGTTAGACCTCAATGCGCCTGCCCGCGGCATCAAACAGGTGGAGCGCGGCCGGATCGTATCCCAGGCGGGCTTCGCTCCCCAGCGCAGGCCGCGACGCCTCGTCGACGACGACTTTCGCCTGCGTGCCGTTCAGCGCGAGGGTGACCAGAGCCTGGCGGCCCAGCGACTCGACGAGTATGACCCGTCCGGGTACGGCGCCGCGCAGGTGCGCATCCTCGGGCCGGATGCCCAGGTGGCCCGGTCCCGCCGGTAGGACTCGGCCCAGCGGAATCCGCAGGCCGTCGGCAACGAACTCGCTTCCGGTAAACGTTCCCGCCAGCAGGTTCATCGGCGGATGGCCCACGAAGCTGGCGGCGAACGTCGTGGCGGGCCGCCGGTACAGCTCCTCCGGCGTGGCGAACTGCTGCAACTCGCCCACCGAGAACACCGCGACCCGATCGGCCATCGCCAGCGCCTCGGACTGGTCGTGCGTCACGAGGATGCTGGTGACCCCGATCTCCTGCTGCAGCCGCCGAATTTCCCCGCGCGCCTGCAGACGGATCTGTGCGTCGAGGTTGGACAGCGGCTCGTCCAGCAGCAGCACCTGGGGCTCCTTCACCAGCGCCCGGGCCAGCGCCGCGCGCTGCTGCTGCCCGCCGGAGACCTGTCCGGGCCGGCGGTCCAGGACGTGACCGATCCCCAGCAGCTCCGCCGTCTGCTCGACCTTGCGCCGCAGCTCGGCGGCGGGCATCCGCTTCAGGCGCAGCGGAAACGCCACGTTGTCGAACACCGTGAGGTGCGGGTACAGCGCGTACGATTGGAAGACCATCCCCACGTCGCGGTCGCGGGGGTGCAGATGGTCCACCCGGTTCTCGCCGAAGTAGATGGCCCCTGCCGTCGGCACGTAGATGCCGGCGATCATCAGCAGCGTGGTCGTCTTCCCGCAGCCCGACGGGCCCAGGAACGCGACCATCTCCCCGGCTTTGATGTCGAGATCGAGGACTTTCAACGCCACGACCCGTCCGAAATGTTTCGTCAGCGCCTCGACGCGTACGGAGATCCCTTTCATCCCTTCGCTCCCCCGGCGTAGATGTTCAGCAAGTAGCGCTGGCCGAGCAGGAACATCGCCAGCACCGGAATCGCGTAGAATAACCCCACCGCGGCGACCATGCCGTAATCGGTGAACGCCTCGCCCAGCAGCGTCTGCAAGTACATGGCCATCGTCCAGCTGCGTCCCGACACGATCAGCGTGAACGGCAGAATGAACTCCCCCCACGCCGACAGCAGCGCGAACGTGCCCAGTGCGAGGATGCCCGGGCGGACCATCGGCAGCGCGATCTTCCAGAACAAGGTCCACCGCGACATGCCGTCCACCAGCGCGGCCATCTCCATGTCCCAGGACAGATTGTCGAAGAACCCTTTCATCAGCCAGATCCCCAGCGGCAGCTCGAGCGACGCCTTGACGATGATCACGCCGATCAGCGTGTCGAAGAGCCCGAGCAACCGCAGGATGTAAAAGATAGCGATGATGAGGCTGACCGCGGGGAACGCGTGCAGGACCAGCACCAATCCCAGATACCACGACCGGCCCGGGAACGAGAGCCGCGAGATGGCGTAGGCGGCCATCGACGCGATGAGCACTTCCGCCGTCGCCACGACGCCGGCGAAGATGAGCGAGTTCACCAGCGCGACCGCGATCGGCGGCCGGCCGCCGATGGGCTCCCTGAGGAACCGCCAGTTCTCCGGCGCGAACCCTTCCACCGGCAGCAGGCCGTGCACCCGGTCGAACGTGCCGCTGAGCAGCAGCCAGGCGACGCCCGCGGCGATGGGCAGGCTGACCCCGACCAGCACGAGCACCAGCACGCGCCAGCGCGGGGGGAGCAGGGGCATCAGTTCACCTCGACCTTGGGCTCGGCGACCAGCGCGCGGAAGTTGAAGATGCGCAGGTAGATCAGCGACACGACGACGCCGATCACGACCAGGAACGCCGCCATCGCCGCGCCGAGACCGAACTGCACGTTGCCAAAGTAGTTGGACAGCGCGAGCTGATAGGCGTGCAGCGACCACACCGTCGTGGTGTAGAATCCGGGCCCGCCCTGCGTGAGCAGCAGGATGTACTCGAACGAGGTCAGCAGCGACAGGGTCTGATAGGCCGTGACGAACAGGATCGGCCAGCGCAGCAGCGGCAGCACGACGCGGCGCACCGTCTGCAGCGTGGTGGCGCCGTCGACGGCCGCGGCGTAGAAGAGGTCCTGCGGGATGGCGCGGATCGCCGACGTGAACAGCAGCATCCCAAACGACGCCCCGACCAGCCCATTGGCCAGGATGATGACGGCCCACGGTTGCGCGGTGATCCAGCTCTGGCCCGACCCCGTGAGATTGGTGATCAGTCCGAAGGGACTATCGCGGGTGAGCCCCTGCCAGATCAGCACGTAGACGACCGGCGGCAGGATGCGGGGCAGCAGCCAGATCGCGCGGATCTGATTCCCGTACCACTCGCGGACCGACGTGGTGAGCAGCGCGAGCAGCAGCCCCATCCCAACGTTGAACAGCAGCGTCAGCCCGACGTAGCGGGCCGTATTGCCCAAAATCTTTCCCATAAAGGGGTCGGTCAGGAGCGCGCGATAGTTGGCCAACCCGACCCACTTCGGACTCCGAAACGTAATGGTGGAAATGTCGGTCCCCGACAGGAACAGCGTGGTGAGGACCGGGACCACGAAGAACAGCACGATGAGCACGGTGGCGGGCGCCAGGAACGTCGCCGGCGCCGCGTAGCGCGCGAAGAACCCTACACGCCGGCGCGCAGCCGGCCTTGCCACGGTGATGTCCGCGCTATCCACGCACCCACCTTTGAAGCATCAACGTCTCATGCGCAGGACCGGCTTTGCCG
>DASYRL010000095.1:0-19530 GCA_036004445.1 bacterium | reverse complement strand
AGGAACACGTCGGCCCGCTGCCCGGCAGCCGTCGCGGACACACGGAACTTCAGAACTCGATCCCTGTGATCCCCTTGATCCCCATGATCCCGAACGTCGGTCAGGGCATCGCGGCGGGTTCGGCCGGAGGCACGTCGGCTTCAGCCGGCCGGCGGGTGCTTGTAATCAGCGCGACGACCGCGATGAGCGCCGCGACGAGGTTCACCACCTGCGCCAGCGTCAGCGGGCCGAGGACCGGCGCGCTCTCGACGAAGATCTCCACCGCCACGCGCGACAGCGAGAAGAGCAGCAGCCAGAGGAAGAACAAGACGCCCGGCGGCGTGGGCTGACGCTCCTGCGCGCGGAGGATCTGATACGTCCCCAGCGCCGCCACCAGCAGATAGATCTGGGTCGGGTGGCGGTGATCCAGCAGCATGTCCACGCCCCACGGCACCGCGGTCGCCTTCCCCACGTACAGACCGTGCAGGAACGCGCCGATCATGGCGACCGCGTAGGCAAGGGCGAGGGCCGGCGCGCAGACGTCCAGCAGGGCGCGCAGGGAAATCTTACGGGACCGTGCGTAAGCGGCCGCGACGAGGATCCCGCCGAGCAGCGCGCCGTAGAAGGTCAGGCCGGAATCCCTCCAGATGGTCAGCACGGACAGCGGGGCCTGAGCGAACGTCTGCAGGTTCGTGAGCACGAACCCCAGCCGGCCGACGACGATGCCGCCGATGATCATGTACAGACCGAGATCCAGCATCTGTGGTGGGTCGATGCCCACCCGCCCGCTGCGGCGGCGCGCCGCGGCAATCCCGATGACGAACGCGAGAATCAGGAACAAGCCAAACGAGGAAACGGGAAATGGGCCCAACTGCACGAGGATCGGTTTCATTTGTCACTCCTTTTGAACGTCGCGATCGGCGCCGAAGACGATCGACCCAATCAGCAGCCCCGCACCGGCCGTGACGGCGAGATCGGCAAGATTGAACACGGGCCAGACATGCACGTCGAGGTAGTCGATGACGGCTCCAACGCGAACGCGATCGACGAGATTGCCGACCGCCCCCCCGGCCAGCAGGGCGAGCGCCAGGCGCACCAGCGCCGGTCGCGTCCACCGCGGCCTATTGTAGAAGAGGAGGAAAAGGAAGGTCAAGGCAATTGCCGCAGGCACCGCGACCGGCATGTGAGAGGCCAGCCCGAACGCGATGCCGGTGTTCTCGACGCGCGTCAGGCTGAGGACGCCGGGAATCAGCGGGATGCTCTCGCCGAGGGGAATCATCCGCACCACCGCCGCCTTCACGGCCTGGTCGGCCAGCACGATGACGGCGGCCACCGCCGCACCCATCCAGCGAGCCGCGGCGGACTCAGACAGGCGCGCCGCGCTCGAATTTACCGGAAGTGGGTGTTGCGTTCTTCCTCTTCCTTGCACTTGATGCAGAGCGTGGCGTACGGGAGCACCTTCAGCCTGGCGGAATCGATCGGGTTGCCGCAGCGCACGCAGATGCCGTAGGTCCCCTCCGCGATCCGGGCCAGGGCTTCGTCCACCTGCGTGAGCAGCTGCTGGACGCTCGATTCCAGCGCCAGTCCCTTCTCGCGCTCGAACGTGCTGCTGGCCACGTCGGCGAGATCCTCGTCGTAGCCCCCGCCGATGTCCATGCCGACCTGGTCCTCCACCTCGGGGGTATGCTCTTCCATCGCCTCGAGCTCGGCCAGCAGCCGCGCGCGCTCCTCTTCCAGGAGGCGCCGGAACCCGTTGAACTCGCGCTTGGCGATCGGACGCACGCGCGAAGCCGACCGCGGCCGTGCGGCGACCCGCGCGGTCTTGGCGCGCGGGCGTTTGCGTGCGGCCTTCACCTTCCTGGGTTTCACCGCCCTCGTGGCCATCCGGACACCCTCCGTCCCAAAAATGGGCTGACGCACATAATACCAAACCTACATAACCTACACAACCTACACGACATACAGGACTAACCCACAGGCTCACCTCGAACGGCAGATAATTGTGTCGGTTGTGTCGGTTGTGTCGCTTCGCGTACGGCGGCTCGGGCCAGGATGAGGTTCGAATCCAGGAGGAGCACCGGCACGTCACCCGGGCGGAGGACGAAGGGCAGCTCAGTACAGCCGAGCACCAGCGCCTGCGCGCCGCCACGGACCAGCCGCTCGCTGACGGCAACGAGCCCGCGCGTCACCTCCGGCCCCGTCCGCCCCGCCTTGACTCCGTAGATCGCGTCGTTGACGACGTCCTGACCGGCGGGGTCCGGGCTCAGCACCTCGACTCCGATCCTCGCGAAACTGCGGTGATACAGGCCGGAGACGATCGTGGCCCGCGTCGCCAGCACGCCGACCGCGTGGAGTCCAGGCATTTCCTCGGCGGCCGAACGGGCGACCTCGTCCATGATGTGCAGGACCGGGACGCCGACGGCGGCGCGAATCGGCTCGAAGAACGCGTGGGCAGTGTTGCACGGAATCACGATGCACTCGGCTCCCGCGCGCTCGAGGTTGCGCGCGGTGGCGACCAGCGCCGGGACCGGGTCTTCGCCGTCGCCGAGGATCGCCGGGGACCGATCCGGGATCTTCGGATTGTTGTCGATGATGATCCGGAGGTGGTCCTGGTCGCGGGCGGCAGGGGTCAGCCTGAGCATCTTCTCGAACAGGTCCAAGGTCGCCCAGGGGCCCAATCCGCCGAGCACGCCGATCACTCGCTGGTTCATCGTTTGCCCCGACCCTCCATCGACGCTAGCTCCGGATCCGCGCGATTCCCACCCTGACCTCTTCCCCGTCCAGGCGCAGGTCCTTGTGGTACACACTCTGGCCTGCGGCGCTTACCGGCACCGGCCCGTCCATCTGCGCGGTCGCTTCGGCCAGCGTTTCTCGCCGCACGTAGTCGCCGTGGATCCGCAAGAGGTCGTTCAATCCGTCATCGTGCAGCAACACGATGCGATCGTCAATAGCCAGCCCGGCCTCCCGGCGCAGGTTCTGGACCTGGTGGACGAGCTCCCGGGCCCGGCCCTCCATCTCGAGCTCCGGCGTGAGCGCCGTCTCCAGGATCGCGAACTCCCCGGACGCGCCTTCGGCGGCGTACCCGCCGGCTTCGTGCATCCTGGCCTCCAGGTCGGCGGCGGTGAGCATGAGGTCCTCGCCGCCGGCGGCGACGAGGACCTGCCCGGTCCGCTGCAGCTGCTCGACGGTCGCGGCCGGGTCCAGCGCCCGCACCGCGCTTGCCACGTCCTGGACCCGCGGGCCAAACCGCGGCCCCAGCGTGTCAAAACGAGGCTTCACCTCGAACGTGACGTAACCGCTGGGATCGTCGAGGAAGCGCACCGCCTTCACGTTGAGCTCGTCGGCGATTTGCTCCAGCAGCTCGGCGTGGTCGCGCAGGGCGCGGTGACGCGTCACGAGCAGCACGGCCGGCAGCGGCTGGCGGACCTTCACCCGCGCGTGCCCCCTCGCCGCGCGGCCCAGCGCCACCAACACGCGGGTGCCGTCGACGAGCGCCTCGAGTTCCCCATCGCGCAGCGCCGGATCGGCCGCGGGAAAGTCGCAGAGATGCACGCTTTCGGGCGCCTCGAGCTCCACGGGCCGGACCAGCCCCTGGTACAGCCGCTCGCTGAGAAACGGCATGAACGGCGCCAGCACCGGCGCGAGCGTGCGCAGCGCCTGGTAGAGCGTGTAGTAGGCCGCCCGCTTGTCGCCGTCCTCCTCGCTCTTCCAAAACCGGCGCCGGCTCCGGCGGACGTACCAGTTGGACAGATCCTCGACGAACGCTTCAACGGGGCGCGTCGCCCCCTGCGGGTCGTAGTCGTCCAGCCGTTCGCGGACCGACGCGGCCAGGGCCTGCACCCGGGAGAGCAGCCAGCGGTCCAGCGTGGCCAGCGGCGGACGCGAGCGAACCAGGGCCGAGAAATCGAACGGCTCGAGGTTGGCGTAGGTCACGAAGAATGAGAACACGTTCCACAGCGGGATGACAAACCGGCGCCGCACGTCGTCGAGGGATGCGTAGCCGAAGCTGATGTTGGTGGCCGGGTTCTGCGCGCAGAACCCCCAGCGCATCACGTCGACGCCCGCGCGCTCCGCCGCCTCGTTGAAGTCGATGGCGTTCCCCTTGCTCTTGTGCATCTCCTCGCCGCGCTCGTCGTTCACGTTCGCGTACCCCAGGCAGGTGCGGAACGGCTCCGCGCCGGCCAGGACGGCGGCCATGACGAGCAGCGAGTAGAACCAGTTGCGGTACTGCCCCGGGAACCCCTCGGTGATGAACTCCGCGGGGAACCAGTGCCGCCAAAAGTCCTCGTCGCGCCGGTACTGCAGCGTGCTGAAGGGGACGATGCCGGCGTCGAGCCAGGGGTTCCCCACGTCCGCGATGCGGGAGGTTTCCGCGCCGCAGGACCGGCAGGCGATCTTCACCGCGTCGATCCACGGCCGGTGGGGCGTGTGGCCGGCGAAGGCGTCCCAACCGGCGACGGCGCGCGTGCGCAGCTCGTCCTCCGAGCCGATGACCTCGAACGTGCCGCAGGCCGCGCACTCCCAGATCGGCAGCGCCAAGCCCCAGTAACGCTTCTTGCTGATCATCCAGTCGTGCATGTTCCGCAGCCAGTCGAGTTCGCGGTCAAGCCCGAAGCCGGGGATCCAGCGGATGCGCCGCGTGATCTCCATCAGATCCGAGCGGATCGGATCCATCGCGATGAACCACTCGTCCACGAGCCGGAAGACCAGCTCGCTGCCGCAGCGCCAGCAGACCGGATAGCGATGGCGATGCGCCTCCACCTTGTACAAGCGACCGGCCGCGCGCAGACGGTCGATGATCAGCGGCGCGACCTCATCCACGCGCTTGCCGGTCAGCCAGTCGAACCCGCCGACGAACACCCCGAATTCGTCGATCGGCGCGATGACTGCCAGACCGTGCTCCTTGCTCAGCGCAAAGTCTTCGGCGCCGCATCCCGGCGCGATGTGCACGATGCCCGTGCCGTCCTCCGCGCTGACGTCCTTCCAGGGAATCACGCGGTGCTCGATCCCCTGCTGCGGGGGCAGGTCGTCAAACGGACCGGCGTAGCGGAGCCCGACCAGCCGCTCCCCCGGCAGCGTCTCCAGCACCGTGTAGTCCCCCCGCAGTACGCCGAGGGTCGACTCGGCGAGGTAGAGCTCCTCCCCACCCGCCCGCACGCGCGCGTAGGTGAGCGCCGGGTGGACCGCGGCGGCGACGTTGCTGGTCAGCGTCCACGGCGTCGTCGTCCACACCAGCAGCGACCGGCCGGGCTGATCGAGCAGCGGCAGGCGCACGAACAAACCTGGGTGCGTGATCTCCTGATAGCCCTCGGTAACGATTTCGTGCTCGCTGATGCCCGTGGAGCACCGGGGGCACCACGGCATCACGTCGTGCCCTTTGTAGACCATGCTGCGTTCCCAGCAGCGCTTGATGAATCCCCAGATCTGGTAGTTGTTCTCGTTCGAAAAGGTGAAGTACGACCCGCCGAGCTCGGGATCGCCCAGGGCGCCGGCGATCTGTTCGGCCGGCTTGCGCAGGGTGCCGCCGCGGGCGGGGTACGAGATCACTGCTGAGGGCTCCGTCTTCAGCGAGCTGGCCAGCGCCCGCAGATCGTCTGGATTGTTCCAATCCATCCACATCCCGAGGCGCTGCGACTGCTCGGTAATCTGCGCCGCGTAGGTCAGGACGCGTTCCTTGCAGAGGTTGACGAACCGTCCGATGCCGAAGGTCTCGATGTCGCGCTTGCTGGTGAATCCGAGGTCTCGTTCGACGTTGACCTCGACCCAGAGGCCCTGGCAGTCGAACCCATTCTGATACCGCTGCGCGAACCCGCGCATGGTCTTATACCGCTGGAAGAGGTCTTTGTACGTGCGGCCCCACGCGTGGTGGACGCCCATCGCCCCGTTCGCGGTAATCGGCCCGTCGAGAAACGACCAGCGCTCGCGCGCGCCGGCGTTGCGCGCAAGGTACTGCCCGGCAATGCCGCGCTCGCGCCACCACGCCAGCACCTCGCGTTCCTTCGAAGGGAAGTCCTCTTTGGCCGACACCGGAGCAAACTGCCCCATGGCATCCCTCCTGAAAAAGATCGACGGCCCGTCCATCCTGCGGGACGGGCCGTATGCACGGCTCGCGGTACCACCCGGCTTCTAGAGGTCCAATCCGCGATCGTCGGTCGTGGATCGCTGAGACAGCCCCTAGCGCTCTGTCGTTTCCCTTCTCACGGTGGAGGTCCGGCGCCCCCTACTTGAAGTGACTCGTGACTGGTGACTCGTGACTCGAAAACCTGTATCTAACCAAGTCACCAGTCACGAGTCACTAGTCACGGTTCAGGGGCGCGGCTCAGGGGGGATCTCCGCCGGGCGTCCGGTCGCGGGCTTTCACCATACTCCCGCTCGCTGCGAACCACCGGCCAGGCGGCGCTGTCCCCGTCATCGCCTTGTGACTGGTCATTCTAGCATGCGCCCTAACAAGGTGCAAATGTCGCTCAGTAAGCGGTATCGCCCCACGCGCAGGACCATCTTTGCTGAGTCGAGCACCACACGCGTAACAATGGAGAGTTGGTGTGGGGAGGGGGAGGTTCGGAAGGGGGAGGGAATCGCCCTCCCCCTCCGAGATCACTGGGCGTTGATCCAGGTCAGCAGCGACGGGATGTCGACGCGCTGTGAGTACCCGTTGCCCGAGCAGTTCGAGTTCGTCGTAAACGAGTTCACGCCGAGGATCATGCTCGATCCCGCGAGCAGGTCAGGCCCACCGGAATCTCCGAAGCAGAATCCGCCGGAATCCTTGCTGGCGTTGAGGGCGATCCTCAGGAATTCGTCGCTGGAGGAGAAGTTACCCGAGACGATCTCACTGGGCGCAAAGAACCGGGCCTTCACCCCCACCCAGACGGGAATGCCCCCGCCGTGGATCTGGTCCTGGAACCCGTAGCCCACCAGATCGACTTTCGTCTTGTTCGGCAACGCATCCACAAAGCCCGCGGGCGGGAGAATCGCATACTGGCCCACCACCGCGGCCGGGACCGGTTCGGACAGCAGGATGACGCCGACGTCGCGGGTCACGAAGCCGGTCACGCCGTTGCCGCAGCCGACGCAGAAGTCAGGGTTGGTTAGGGGGACCCCGTCGTAGGACGCCGGCCCGCCATTGGGGTAGTTGGGATCGGCCATGACCTCGTCGAACCAGACGCGGGCCCCATTCGCCCCAGCGGTACAGTGGCCGGCGGTGAGGACTTTGTCTGGAGCCAGCAGCGCCCCACTGCACCGCTGCAGCGGCTGTCCGTTGTAGAAGAACACGATCAGACCGACGTACGGATGGCGGTTGGCATCCGGTGCGCCGTTGGTAATGCCGTACGACACGCCCGCCATCGTGACCAGCAGGATCACGGCGAATACGAGCGTTGCTAGGATCCTCATCGCCCCTCCTCCGCGTCCAGGTGGGGGCCCCTGGCCGACGCCGGCAAACCGGCGAGATTGTGGTTTACCCATGAAAAGGAGCAAGAACAGGGCCATCGGCGCGGTAAGATGATGGGTGGTACGAAAAAATGGCTGACATTTACCTGGACAATGCCGCCACGACCCGTCCGCACCCGTCGGTGGCGGAAGCCGTGATGCGGACGCTGACGGAGGTCTACGGCAATCCTTCCTCGCTCCACGGCAGGGGGGTCGATGCCGAGCGCCTCGTTACAGGGGCCCGGGAAGCTGTGGCGGCGTCCCTAGGCGTGTCTGCGGCGGAAATCATCTTCACGTCTGGGGGGACGGAGGCCAACAACCTGGCGCTGGGCGGAGCGGCGCGCCGCGCCCCCCACCGCCCGGGGCAGAACCCAACCCGCGGCCGGCACGTGGTCATCACCGCGATCGAACACTCGTCGGTCCTGTCTCCCGCCCGGGCCCTGGCCGCCGAGGG
The DNA here is from genome assembly GCA_036004445.1 of bacterium. Classification (GTDB taxonomy): domain Bacteria; phylum Sysuimicrobiota; class Sysuimicrobiia; order Sysuimicrobiales; family Kaftiobacteriaceae; genus DASXUC01. The sequence goes on along the minus strand of DASYRL010000095.1, from coordinate 11,672 downwards.
GTTCGCGGTCACGGAGCTGTCCGTGGACGCCGAGGGGCGGGTGTCGGCCGAACAGGTCGCAGCCGCGCTCCGGCCGGAGACGGCGGTGGTCTCGGTCATGGCTGTCAACAACGAGATCGGCAGCATTCAGCCGCTGGACGACCTGGCGCGGGTCGTGCGGGCACACCGGGCCGGAGGCGCGACCACCCTGCTGCACGTCGACGCGGTACAGGCGTGGGGGAAGATCCCGCTGCGCCCCGCACGGAGTGGGATCGATCTGCTCTCGATCTCCGGCCACAAGGTGCACGGGCCCAAGGGGGTCGGCGCCCTCTACATCCGGCGCGGCGTCCGGCTCGCCCCGCTCGTCCGCGGGGGCGATCAGGAACAAGCCCTGCGGCCGGGGACCGAGAACGTGCCGGGCATCGCCGGCATGGGTGAAGCCGCCCGGCTGGTGGCGGCCGACGGCGATGCTGCCGCGCAGATGGCCGGCCTCATCCGACGTCTGCGCGAGCGTCTGGCGCGGATCCCCGACGTCATCATCAACACGCCGGAAACGGGCGCAGCCCCGCACATCCTCAACGTCTCCTTCCCCGGCGCCCGCGGCGAGACGCTGCTGCACCGACTGGAGATGGACGGCATCTATGTCTCTACCGGATCGGCGTGCCATTCCCACCAGCCCACGCCCAGCCACGTGCTGCTCGCCATCGGGCGGAGCCCGGACGAGGCCGTGTCCAGCCTCCGGTTCAGCGTGGGGCACTTCACGACCACCGATGACATCGACGCCGCGGCTAGCGCCGTCGAGGCGGCTGCCGCGGAGCTGCGGGCGCTGGCGCGCTGACAATGAGCGACTTCCTCATCCGCTACGGCGAAATCGCCCTCAAGGGTGCTAACCAGGCGTACTTTCTCGAGACGCTGCGGCGGAATCTGCTGAGCGCCGTCGGAGACCTCGGCGAAGCGCGCGCCAAAGCGTCATTCGGGCGCATCATCCTCAGTGTGGCTGCTCCCGCTGAGGACGCGGCCGAGCGGCTGCGCCGGGTCTTTGGCGTGGTCTCGATCAGTCCCGTTCAGATCGTTGCGCCGGAGCCTGCGGCGATCACCGCGGCCTCGGTCGCGGCGGTGCGGGACGCGCTGGATGCCGACCCGGCGCTGCGAACCTTCAAAGTCGACGTGCGGCGCGCGGACAAGCGATATCCCGTGCCGTCGATGGAAGCGGCCAGCGAGGTGGGAGGCGAGATTCGCCGCCTCTTCCCGCAGCTGGCGGCCCGGATGAAGCGGCCCGATCTGCTGATCCGGGTCGACATCCGGGAGCAGGCCTGCGTCTCGTCACAGACGATCCCCGGACCCGGCGGGCTCCCGACGGGCACCGGCGGCCGGGCGCTCGCGCTCATCTCCGGAGGATTTGACAGTCCGGTGGCCGCGTGGCTGGCCGCGCGCCGCGGACTCATCGTCTCGGCGCTGCACTTTCACAGCTTCCCGTTTACCAGCGAGCGGGCGAAGGAGAAGACGGTAGATCTCTGCCGGGTGCTGGCGCGGTTCACCGGCGGAATGGACCTCTGGGTCGTGATGTTCACCGACGTCCAGCGGGCGATCCAGGAGCGCGTGCACGAACCGATGCGGGTGCTCGTGATGCGGCGGATGATGATGCGGATCGCAGACGGGCTGGCCGCGCGGGTCCGCGCGCAGGCGCTGGTCACCGGAGAGAGCCTGGGTCAGGTGGCCAGCCAGACGGTCGAATCGATCGCCGCAATCAATGCCGCCACCGCGCTGCCGGTGTTGCGGCCGCTGATCGGGTGGGACAAGATGGAGATCGTCGCGCGGGCCCAGGCCCTGGGAACCTACGAGATCTCCGCGCGTCCATATCCGGACTGCTGCAGTCTGTTTGTTCCAGCCCATCCCCGCACGCAACCCACGCTGGCGGAAGCCGCGGAGGCGGAGGCGGGGCTTGACGTCACTGATCTTGTGCTCGACGCCGCGGCGCGGTCGGAAAAGCTTCGCATCCCCGGTGCCGGTTCCCGAGTTCCGGTTCCCGGACGTTAGGCGTCTTCTTCCGAGGGCGTGGCCACCCAGGACCGGGCGGCCGCCGACCCGCCGTGCGCGGTCTTATCCCACACGAGCTGCCCCGTGACCGCGCGGCGTACGTACCGGACTCCGGCGATGACCGCGCAGACCGGCGTGAGCAGCGAGAAGCCTGCAAAACGCAGCAGCAGCATCAGCGCGGGCCCCAGGCGCCAGCGCGTCGCCTGCAGGGCGCTGACCACCAGGACCGCCATCCCGCCGGCCCACACCAGCCGGGTCAGCCACCACGGAAGCTGGAAGTACAGCACCAGGCTGCCCAGCAACCGCGGCGCATTGAACAAGTTGGTCGTGATCGCGCTCAGCGCAAAGATCAACGATCCCGTCAGAAAGAGGACCATGTCGGCGCGCTTGAACAGCCCGAACCGGGCGAACAGGATGGCCGGCAGGTGCTCGCCGAGGCAGAACATCCCGCCTTCGACCCACCGCGTGCGCTGGCGGATGTACTCGCGCAGCGTGGGCACGGCCTCTTCCCACACCAGCGCATCCGGGGAGTACGCGATCGTCCAACCCCAGAGATGGAGCCGCATGGAGAGATCGATGTCCTCGGTCAGGGCTTCCTCGTTCCATCCGCCCACGTCGTCGAGGGCCGCCCGGCGCACCAGCAATCCGTTGCCGACAAACGTCACCATGCCGCCGAACATCGCCCGGGCCTGCTGGGACGCGTGGAGGAACAACCGGTACTCGTCTTCCTGTTTGCGGGTGAGCTGGTTCTGCGCCCCGTTGTAGACGGCCCGGCGGCCCTGCACCCCGCCGACGCGGTCATCGGTAAGCTCCGCCACCAGCGTTCGCAGGTAGTCGGGCGCGACGCGCGCGTCCGCATCGAAGACCGCGATCAGATCACCCCGGGCCTGCGCGGTCGCCAGGTTGAGGGCTGCCGCTTTGCCGATGCTGCCATCAGGCGTGCGCACGATCCGCAGCGGGAATTCTCTCGACAGCCGCTCGAGAATGGCCGCGGTTCCATCGGTGGACCCATCGTCGACCACGATGACCTCATACCGCGGCCGGCCCGCGCTATCGGCAAAATCGAGGGCGTTGAGACCGCGCACCGTGGGCTCGATGACGGCGGCTTCATTTTTCGCCGGCACGATGACGCTGACGAAGTGGTCATCCGCGCCCGCTCCGGCGAGGCGTCTCGTCCGCCGCGTGAACGTGCCGGCGACCACCAGGAGAGTCCCGTACACGCCGACGCCCAGAAGCAGGACCTGCAGCCAGACGAGATCGATGCGGAGGTACTGCAGCCAGGTCAGATCGCGATAGCGGACGCTCGAGGCGGCGGCGATGATCCAGCTCAACGCCAGCAGGACCAAGACGACATGGCGCGCCTGCCGCGGATTCCCCATCAGGACCGCACCACGGCGGCGGCGGCCAGCTCACGGAGGCTGTCGGCATAGGGGGGACGCGCTACGCCCCGGTCGGTGACGATCGCCGTGATCAGGTGCTGCGGGGTGACGTCGAATGCCGGGTTGAGCGCGGTCGTGCCGGCGGGCGCGACGGATGTGCCGGCCACGTGCGTGACCTCATCCGGAGACCGCTGCTCGATCGGGATCGCCCCGCCGTCGGGCGTGCGAAAGTCTACCGTCGACAGCGGCGCGGCCACCAGGAACGGGATCTCATGCGCGCGCGCAAGCACGGCAAGCATGTAGGTCCCGATCTTGTTGGCGGTGTCGCCATTGCCCGCGATGCGGTCCGCCCCCACGATCACCCGGTCCACCAGGCCCCGGCTCATCAGGTGACCCGCGGCGTTGTCGGTGATCAGCGCGGCGCTCAGCCCGAGGCGCTGCGCCTCCCAGGTGGTCAGCCGCGCCCCCTGCAGGACCGGACGGGTCTCGCAGATGATGAGGGACACCTGCTTGCGCTGCTCGTGGGCGGCCCGGACGATTCCGAAGGCTGTGCCGTAGTCGACGGTGGCCAGGCTCCCCGTGTTGCAGTAGGTAAGGATCCGTTCCCCCGGCGCGATGAGCGCCGCGCCGAAACGGCCGATGGCCCGGTTGGCGGCTACGTCCTCGGCGGCGAGGGCGTCGGCTTCGGCCAGGAGCGCATCGGTGAGGTCTGGTGAGGTGGCGTCGGGAAACCGCCGGAGGACGGCCTGCATGCGTTCGATGGCCCAGCGCAGATTGACCGCGGTCGGGCGGGCGCGAAGCAGGGTCGCCGCCACGTCCTGCAGCCGCGCGTCGAACGCCTGGCGGCTCAGCGCGACAAATTCCTGGGCCCCCAGCACGATTCCGTACGCCGCCGCGGCGCCGATGGCGGGGGCGCCGCGCACCCGCAGGCCAGCGATGGCGTCGGCGACGTCGCGGTAGGATCGGCACTCCACCACGCGCTCCTCGCGCGGCAGGGCGGTCTGATCGATCAGCCGCAGCGCGCCGCGATCCCACCACAGGGTCTTCATCACGGCGCACCGCCGGGTGCCGCGGGATCGCCGCCGAGACGGCGGCTCACTTCGTCGGCCGACAGGCCCGACACCGCCGCGACTTTGTCACGGCTGTGCCGGCCTTGGGTCAGTGCAATCCGGGATGCGGAGACGCCCAGGGTGCGCGCCAGGAGCCGGCGCACGGCGTCATTCGCGCGACCCTCAAGCGGTGGGGCGGTCGTGCGGACGTGCAGGCGGCCGTCGCGCCAACCGGTAATACGATCGGCGCGAGCGCGGGGTGTAACGCGCAGTGGAACCGTGACCAACAGACGTCATTCGAGGGGGAAGAGCCGCTGGTCGTCCTCTGCGCCCATATCCGCCGTAATCGCGATGTGGCTCGGCGTGAACAGGAAGATCTCGTCGCCCACCCGCAGCAGATGGCCGTCCAGCGCGTAGGTAACGCCGCTGGTGAAGTCCACGATCCGTCTGGCCAGGTCGTCGCGGGATCCCTGCAGGTTCACGACCACCGGTCGCCGCAGCTTGAGGTAGTCGGCGGCGGCCCGGGCATCGTCGAACGTCTTGGGCTGCAGGACGACGATTTCTTGCTGTTTCTGGGCGTGGAGACTGAGCACCTGAGCCCGGCGGCCTCGCGGCTCCCCATTGCCGCCGTCGGGTTCGATGCCGTTCTCCTCCTCGTATTGCTCGCTGAAGCCGAGAAATGACATCAACCGCTGCATTCCGCCCATCTCGGGCACCCCCTCGAATCTCCCCTCCTCTCCCTGGTCCGACGTTCCTCTCCCGTCTAGAGACTCTACCACATGCCGGGGCGTACTTCCTGGGAAGCCGGGACTCCCCTGCGGCCGAACCCGGAAATTGGGGTCAAATCTTCACTTGCACCGAACAGTCCCAGATTGCGCCAAGTGAAGACGTGACCCCTCGCCCTTGCCGCCGCTTACGTGCGGTCTCCAAAGATCGCCCGGCCGATCCGGACGATCGTAGCGCCTTCCTCGATGGCGACCTCAAAGTCATCGGTCATACCCATCGACAGATGCACAAGATCGAGGCCCGGGATGTCAAGGTTGTTGAGCGCATCGCGAAGTTCGCGCAGCTGCCGGAAGACGGGGCGGACGGTTTCAGGATCGTCAGTCATCGGGGCGATGGTCATGAGCCCGGTCTGCTTCAATCGGGGCAGCGCAGCGATCTCCGTGACGGCTTCTTCGATGGTATCGGGGGAGAAGCCGAATTTCTGCCGCTCGCCCGAGACGTTGACCTGCAACAGGATCTCGACCGGCGTCGCGCTGCGGCGAGAGAGATCCTTCGCCAGACCGAGGCTGTCGACCGACTGGATGACATCGAAAAGCTCAACGGCCGGGCGAACCTTATTCCGCTGCAGATGCCCGATCATGTGCCAGCGAACAGCGTGTCGGCCGATCGCTGCGATCCTCGGGGCGGCGTCCTGGATGCGGTTCTCGCCGAGATGAGTGACCCCGAGCGAGATGGCCGCGCGGATTCGATCGGCGTTGACCCCCTTGGTGACAGCGACGAGTGTGACGCCCTCGGAACGGTCAGCCCGGGCCGTCGCGGCGGCTATGCGGCGGTGAACCTCTGCCAGTGAGGTCTCAATGCTGGTCATTCACTGCAATCATCCCACTCATGCGACCGGTGATCCGGTCGCGCCGGTGCGAGAAGAACAGGTCGGCGCGGCAGTAGGTGCAGAGGTCAAGCACCTCGATGTGCTCCGGCAGCACCCCGACGTCGGTGAGCTGGCGCCGGTTCGCCGCCCGCAGATCAAGCTGCCAGCGGCCGCGGGGATTCGGGAGGGCCACCTCCCGCCACCACGGCCAGACGCTGAGGCGCTCGACGACCGGCTCGTCAACTTCGTAATGGCACGGTCCGATCGACGGTCCGATGGCCGCCAGCACAGTCTCAGGTCGCGTCCCAAACCGATCGACCATCACGCGGACCGCCTCGACCGCAACGCCGGCGGCGGTGCCTTTCCATCCGGCGTGCACCGCGGCGACCGTCCTGGTCCTGGGGTCGGCCAAGAGGATCGGGACGCAGTCCGCTGCATGCACCGCCAGGACGAGCCCGGCGTCGCCGGTGATCATTCCGTCCGCGCCCTCCACCTTGCTGCCGGCGTCAGCCGCGGTGACGACTGCCACGACCGGCCCGTGGACCTGCGACGCTTCCACCTGCGCGCGCGGATGAAAGCCTAGCGCGCGCACTACAGCGTCGCGGTTGCGCGCGACCGCCGCGGGTTCATCGGCCACGCCCCGGCCGAGGTTGAGCGATGCGAAGGCGCCGCGGCTGACTCCTCCGCGGCGCGTCGTGAACGCGTGGGGCACACCGGCACGGTGCAGATGCTCGGCGAACAGGAAGAGCAGCTTGCTCAAGACGGTTCAGACGACCTTTTCGCGGATCCAGGCGCTGAAGTAGTCCATCGCGGAGACCACGATGGTAATGGCCCAGACCGCCGTCGCGGCCTGACGGTACTGCAGCAGGTTGATGTACTGCTGCAGGATGAACCCGATCCCGCCGCCGCCGACGAAGCCGATAACGGTCGACATACGGACGTTGATGTCCCACCGGTAGATGGTGAACGCGATGAACGGCGGCACGATCTGCGGCACGACCGCGTAGCGCACGACCTGCAGCGGGCTGGCGCCGGTCGCGGTGATGGCTTCGATCGGGCCGGGATCGATCGATTCGATCTGCTCCGAGTAGAGCTTGCCCAAGGACGCGATGGAATGCAGGCCTAAGGCGAGCACGCCGGCGAACGGGCCCAGCCCGACCCAGACCGTGAACACGATGGCCAGGATCAACGGCTCGATCGAGCGCATGATGTTGAAGAACATCCGGACGACGTAATAGATGGCCATCCCCGCAGGGTTTCTGGCCATCAGGTTCTTCGCACCGAGGAACGACAGCGGCACCGCAATGAGGATCGCGAACGTCGTCCCCATCAGCGCCAGGAAGACCGTCTCGACGACCTTCTCCAACACGAGCAGCAGGGTCCGGCTGAGTTTCAATCCGCCCACCGGCCACGTGAACTCCGCGCTCAGTCGCTGCTGGGCGCCTTGTGCGCCGGCGTCCGGACCTTGGAACACTTCGGGTACGGTGATCGTCGCCGTGAATGCGCCCTGCGCGTCGGTCGTGACCGTCGCCACCTGCACCGGATTGCCGATGCGATTCAACCACATGAGACGGCCGGCGGTGTTCGGACGGAAGCCGGTCCCGGACACCGTCAGCTGTGACCCGACGGCCGCCACCTGGCGCGAGACGGTAAGCCGGGCTCCGGACGGGTCGGGCGGCAGGACTTCGGGTGCGACCGTCGGGTTGATGGACATGCCGAGTTCGACCTTCTGCGTGGTCGTGTCACGCGTCAGGACCTCGGGCCGCACCAGGTCCCGGACGAACGGCTTGACGAACTGGGCTCCGGTCACCAGCTCACCGAGCTTGATCTGGGTGACCTGCCAGCCGTAGCCGTAGATCACGACGAGGCCCGCAATCAGGAGGAGAAACCGGGCGCTGGTGAACCAGGGTCGCGGGCGTGCCACCGCGGGAGGTTGCGCGCGGATGACCTCGGTCTTCATGCGATTTCCACCTCGACCGCCTCCTCGCCGTAGATCGCGCGAAAGCGGTGCTCGTCGATTTCCGCCGGCAGGCCGTCGAAGACGAGCTCACCGGCCTTCAGCGCAATGATCCGCGTGCCGTACCGGCGCGCCAGGCTGAGGAAATGCAGACTGCACAGCACGGTGATCCCTTCCTCCTTGTTCAACTGCTCGACGTATTTCAGGACCGAATGCGACGTCGCCGGGTCGAGACTCGCAACGGGCTCATCGGCCAGCATCAGCTTCGGCTCCTGCATCAGCGCCCGCGCAATCCCCACCCGCTGCTGCTGGCCGCCGGAGAGCTGGTCGGCTCGGGTGCGGGCTTTTTCGGGGATGCCCACGCGCGCGAGGCTGGCGATGGCGCGGTTCACGTCGTCCCGGGGGAAGTAGTTCATCAGCGACCACGTCGGGCGCACGTAGCCCAGCCGGCCGGACAGCACGTTGGTGAGCACCGATGACCGCTTCACCAGGTTGAACTGCTGGAAGATCATCCCGATGTGCCGCCGGACCTTCCGCAGTTCGGCGGGGGACAGCGTGGTGATGTCGATGTCGTCGAGGTAGATCTTGCCCGAGGTGGGTTCGATCAGGCGGTTGATACACCGCATCAGGGTCGACTTCCCCGACCCGCTCAGCCCGATGATGATCAGGAATTCCCCAGGCTTGACGTCGAAGGTCAGGTCCTTCAACGCGTGCGTCCCGTCGGGATAGGTCTTGATGAGGTGTTCGATCCGCAGCGCGGCGCCACTCATCTCAGGTCATCCTTCCTTCCTCCCTGATCGTACACGAATGCCGGCCCGGCATACAGAAGGAGGAGGGAATGCTCCCCTCCTCCTTCACACGTGGCCGAGGCTTCAACGCGGGCTCAGCGCGCGAGTCGCTGCAGGTCTAGCCCCAGGAACTTCGCCGCGTCGCGGATGGGCTGGAAGTACCAGTCACCGATCGGGATGGTGACCCGCCCACCCTGCTGCACGATCCGCTCCCGGATCTCGGGCGGGAAGCTGATGCCGAGTTCGCGGGCCTGCTGGTTGGTCAGCGTAACGACGTCGGTGAGTCCCTCGATGCTGTACAGGCTGCGCAGCGCCGCCTGACCTTCCGCAGTCTTGGCGATGCGCAGGAGGCGGTCTTTGATCTTCGCCCGCATGTCGGCGCTCAACCGGGGGCTGACGCTCCAGGTATCGTTGGGCACGGGGTTCGTGTAGCCGATGACCTTCACTTTCTGCATCACATCGGGGAACTGCGCCTGGATGTTGGTGCGCGCGTCTTCAAACGTCGCCCCGCCATCCACCTGGCCGCGATAGATCGCCAGAATGACGTTCGGGTGCGAGCCGGCGAAAACCGTCTGCGAGAAGAACTTGTCCGGGTCGAATCCCATCTTCTTCAGCTGCGCCGCGGGGAACAGGTAGCCTGACGTCGAGGCGGCATCGACAAACGCGAACCGCTTGCCGCGCAGGTCTTCGATCTTGTTGATGTTGGCGTCGGCGCGGGCATTGAACTGGCCGCGGTAGTACGGTAGGCCGAAGCGCACCGAGATCGCGGAGACCTCTACCCCGCACTTTTCATGGGCCAGCACGTACCCGAACGGGTTCAGGGCACCGATGTCGGCGCGTCCCGAGCACATCGCTTCAATCGTCGCGCTGTAGCTGGTGGCCACGACGGCTTCCACCGGGATGCCCAGCGCCACGCTCAGCATCCGGGCCAGAATCTGCCCGCTTGAGAGCACCACATCCGTTTGCTGAGACGGCACGAATGCCATCACCAGCTTCGTCTGTCCCGTCACCGGCGCGGGCTGCAGCACCAACGTGGTCAGCGCCACAGCGAGGCCCAGCGCGAGGATACCTACTTTCATCAATCGCTGCACGAGCTTCCCCCCTTTAGGTCTCCCGTGGGAATCCAGCGTCCTGTTCTTGCTACGCGCAACAAACTCCTTCGGTTCCTGACTCTATCGCTGGGACAGCGGCACGAACGGGCGCGCCGGCGGACCGACGTACTGGGCGCGCGGCCGGATGAGCTTGTCATGGTACTGTTCCATCGCGTGCGCGCACCACCCCGGGATGCGGGCGCTGGCGAAGATGGACGTGCAGAGGTCGATAGGAATCCCCAGCGCATGGTAGACGACCGCGGAGAAGAAGTCGACGTTGACGGGGAAGTCGGTCTCGCGGTGCATCGTGTCGTAGACGGCCACCGCCGTCTCAAATAGGCGCGTGGTGCCGGTCTCCGCGCTGAGCTGCGCGGCCATCTCCCGCAGCACGCCAGCCCGCGGATCGTCTACTTTGTAGACCGGATGGCCAAACCCCGGAATCCGGTTCTCGGGCATCGCCCGGTCTTCTTTGGTCATTCTCGCCCGCTCGTCGAGCTTGCGCTGGATGAACGCGCGGGCGGCCCCCGGATCGCCGATTTCCAGCAGCATGGCCAGGACGTCCTGGTTGGCGCCGCCGTGCCGGGGCCCTTTCAGCGCGCCGATCGCGGCGACGATGGCCGAGTGCAGGTCGCTGAAGGTCGCGACGACGACGCGGGTGGCAAAGGTCGACGCGTTGATTTCGTGATCGGCGTGCAGCAGGAAGACCATGTCCATCGTCCGCGCGGCCACCGGCGACGGGTCCGTTCCGAACAGCGCGTACAGAAAGTTCTCGGCGGTGGGCGTGTCCGTGCGCGGCGGCACGGGCGCTTCGCCGCGGGAGAGCCGGTGCCACGCCGCGACCATCAGCGGGATTTGCGCGGTCAACCGGACCGCCTTGCGGAGGTTGGCCTCCGGCGCATTCGAGTGGGCGTCGGGATCGTACAGTCCCGCGGTGGACACGGCCGTCCGCAGCGCCTCAAGGGGATGGGCGGTCTTCGGGTACGAGCGCATCGATACCAGCACGCCGTCGGGCAGGGGGCGCGCAGCGTAGAGTCGGGACGCGAACTCGTCGAGCTGCTGGCGGGTAGGCAGCTCGCCGTACCAGAGCAGGTAGACGATTTCGTCATAGCCGGCCCCGGTAGCGAGCTCCTCGATCATGTACCCGCGGTAGCTCAGCTCGCCGCGGTCGCCGTCGACGGTGGAGATCGCTGAGTTGACGGCGACGACGTCTTTCAGCCCTGCCTTAAACTCCACCGCCATGCCCTTGGTCGCCTCCGATACCGGAAACTGGGTCCATCTTACCAGAACTGCGTCTACCCAGTCTTCCCAGTCTGCCCCGTCTTCCCGTCTCAATCAACGACATGGGAAGATTGCAGCCCGGAGGACTGGGTGGACGCCTTGGATTCCGTCATGCCCGAAAACAGCAGGGGAGGCGGACGTGCCTCCCCTGCTTGGTTCCTGACAAAACAGCGATCTTACACTCCGGCGGCCATCATGGTGCGGCCGCGGGAGGCCACGAGGGCCCAGATCCCCACGACCAGATGGAGGAGGTTGTCCGCCGGGTGCTCGAGGTTGGCGACCCCGAGATTCGGCTCAGGCCGGCCGGTGACGAAGTATCCCCAGACCGCGAAAATGATCGCGACGATACCGACCAGGAGCGTGAGCGACCGCTGCGCGCTTTCTGACAGCGACCGCGCGGCCACGATGGCGACGACACCCAGGATGAGGTGGGCCCAGTTCTCGCCGTTGTCGAGGTAGAACGCCGACCCCGGTACGTCCGCGTCGAAGAAGCCGTAGATCCCAAGCAACACGAGAATAA